>NZ_JBFBDY010000071.1:0-16444 GCF_040683475.1 Kitasatospora sp. NPDC093558
CCCAGCCGTCCGCCGCGCCCGCCGCCGCGCCCGCCGAGCGCGGCCGTTACGGCCCCCGGCGGCCCAGGCCCGGCCTCACCGCCGCCGCCGTGGTCGCCGGCGGGCGGCGGGTGATCGAGCGGGACGGGATCGACGCCCTCACCATGCGCGCCGTCGCGGCCGAACTCGGCACCGCCGCAGCTTCGTTGTATCGGCACGTGGCCGACCGCGACACCCTGCTGCTCGCCGTGCTGGAGGAGATCGCCACCGGCCTGCCGGTGGACGTGCCCGGTGGCGACCCGGCCGACCGCCTGCTCCGCCGCCTGCTCGGCGCCCACGACTACATGGCCGGCCACGCCTGGGTGCTGCACGTCCTCATCCGCGGCGAACTCGTCGCCGAGAACGCCCTGCCGTTCAACGACGCCTGCCTCGCCGACCTGCTCGCGGCCGGCCTCCCGCCCGCCCGCGCGGCCGCCGCGTTCCGGTCCTGCTGGCACCTGGTACTCGGCGAACTCCTCTCCGAACACCCCGTCAGCCCGCCCCGCCGGCCCAACCAGCGCGCCGCCGCCTTCGCCGCCGCGGATCCGCGGACCCTCCCCGCCCTGGCCCGCATCCACGCCGAGGCCCCCGACCAGGGCCCCGGCACCCACTGCACCGACCTGCGGACCGCCCTCGCCGCCCTGATCGCCGGTCTGGTGGGCGCCCGGTGAGCCGTGAGCCCCTCACCTCCGAGCTGCGCGACGCCTGGGCGCATGGCCTCGCCGCCAATCCGGCGCTGCCGGAGGCCTGTTGGCCCGCCCTCCTCGATGCGTACCCGGCCCTCCTCTGGAGCCCTCGCCCGCCCGCGGCCGTGGCGGCGGCGCTCGCTCACTCCGCATGGAAGGTCCGGGCCCGCGCGGCCGAGTCCCAGCCGGGGATCGCGGCCGAGCAGTGGGCGCGGCTGATCCTGGACGAACCGGACGCCCGGCGCCGCTGGATCCTCATCAGCCTGGCGGCCGACCGGGCCGTCGAGCTGCCCGCCGACGTCCTGCGCCGGCTCGCGACCGACCCCTCCGCCCGGGTCCGCGCCGAGGCCGCCCGTCTTCCCGGGTTGCCCACCGCGCTCGCCGTCCTGCTCGCTGCCGACGCGGACCCGTCCGTCCGCTCCGAGGCCTGCCCGGTGGCCTGGCCGCACCTGGACGAGGAGGCCCGGCGTGCGCTGCTCGCCGATCCGGCCGGTCGTGTCCGCGAGGCGGCGCTGCTCCTGCACCATGCCGATCGCCCGATGCCCCGCGACGTCCTCGCGGCCTTCCCCCGTCGCACTGCCGCTCTCGCCACCTGCCGCCTCGAACCTGATCTGGCAAGGGAGTTGGCCCACACTGGTGGGGCCGCCGACCGCTGCGCACTCGCGAGCAGTCCACACCTGCCCGCTGACGTCGTCGACGTGCTGGCCGAGGACGAGGATGAGAACGTGCGCTTCGCGGTGTCCATCCGGCCCGACCTGACCGAGGAGCGTCGCGCCGCCGTCCGCTTCGACCTCGACGAGCACTCCCACCACCACGCGCTCCCTTGGGTGGTGGCCCGGCACGCCGATCCGGACGCGATGCGCGAACTGGCCGCCTCCGCCCACCCCATCGTCCGCCGCAGCGTCGCCCGCGCCCGCCACCTCCCGCCCGACGTGGTCGCCCGGCTCGGCGCGGACGAGGACCGCGTCGTCCACCTCTTCCTCGCCGAGTCCTGCGATGACGCCCCCGCCGAGCTGCTCCTGGACGTCTGGCGCTGGTGGACGGGCAGCTTCTCGCACCCCGACCGCCCCCACGGCCACCCGAACTTCCCCCGCACCGACCTCCTGCGCTTCGCTTACGACCCCGACCCCCGCATGCGCCGCCTGGCCCTCGACGACGAGGAGTCGACCCCCGACCTCGTCGACCACTTCACCCACGACCCGAGCCCCGAAGTCCGCCTCAGAGCCGCGAAGGACCCCCGCCTGACAGAGACGGCCGTGCTGCGCCTGCTCGACGACCGGGACGATGCTGTCCATACCGCTGCGGCCAATCACCCCCGTGTCCCCGCAGAGCAGTTGACGATCCTGCTGCACATCCCACGCACGGCGGGGGCGGCAGCCCGCAACCCGAGCCTCTCCGCGGCGGCGATGGCGGACCTGATCGACCTTCTGCGATCAGCCGGCTGATCCGCGACCGACGGAGGCGGACACCCCGCCGCTCGCCCGCCCGCCCCTGCGATGGCCTGCTGCTCAGGTCGTCGCAGGGGCGGGAGTGTGCGGCAGCCAACTGGCCCGTCAGTCCCAGGGGTTGGCGCGCTGGTCGTTGATGGCCGTCCAGAAGCGGGTGTCGGTGGGGAGGGTGCCGGAGGCCCAGAAGGACCAGCCGTTGCCGTCGTGGAATTCGGCCATGCGGAAGCCGTCGCCGAAGGCGGCGGAGCAGATGGCGTCGGCGTCGGCGCGGCTGGTGAGGTCGGAGCCGGGGGTGGGGGCGGTGGCGCGGACCTCGCCGCGGGCCCAGGCGTGGAAGCCGGTGGTGGGGATGCCGGCGGGGGCCGGGCGGTTGTCCTGGAGGATGCAGAGGACGGGGAGTTGGGCGTCGGGGGCGGTGTCGCCGAGGTAGGGGTTGCTCTGGCCGTCGCGGCCGACGTGGACGATGTCGGCGCGCTGCTCCAGGTTGGCCCAGGTCAGGCCGAGGTGGGTGGCGTCGGGCGCGGGGGTGGCGAACGCGTTGCCCGGGGCGGCGGTCAGGGCGGTCAGGGCCAGGACGGCCGCCGGCAGCACGTGCTTGACGAACGTGGGCATGGCTACTCCACAAGAGGAGGAACGGGAATGGCAGTGTCACGTGGCCTTCGCAACCGGAACTCCGGGCGGGCCGCGGTCAGTCTGTCAGTGTCAACTCCCGTGTGGAATACCAGATTTGTGGGAGGCGCCAGGTTCAGGTCAATCCCGCGCCGGCCGGTCCGCGAGCAGTCGGGCCGCCGCCAGGCCGGAGAGCGCCGTCAGGGCGGCAGCGGCGACGATCGTGGCGTCGAGTCCGAGCGCGTCGGCGAGCACGCCCGCGACCAGGGCGCCGGCCGCGTAGCCGAGGTCGCGCCAGAACCGGTACGTACCAAGGGCGTTGGCGCGCCAGGACGGGTGCGCGTGGTCGGAGACGGACGCGATCAGCGCGGGGTAGACCATCGCAGTGCCGAGCCCGAGCAGGACGGCGGAGACGATGCCGGCGAGCAGCGGACGGTCGAGCAGGACCAGGGCGAGGACGAAGCCGGCGGCCTGGACGAGCATGCCGTACACGATGAGCGGCTTGCGGCCGATGCGGTCGGCGAGGTGGCCGGTCGGGATCTGGCCGAAGCCCCACAGCAGCGGGTAGAGGCCCTTGATCAGGCCGATCGCGGCGAGCCCGAGGCCGTGGTGGGTGAACAGGAGCGGGAAGACGCCCCATGTGAGGCCGTCGTTGAGGTTGTTGACGAGTCCGGCCTGGCTGGCGCCGCGCAGGGAGCGGTTGCGCCAGGTGGTGCGGACGAAGGTCGCCCACAGGCCGGGGGCCTCCTCCCGGCCGGGCTCCGCGGGGTGCTGGGCGAGTTCGAGGGCGACGTGGGCGGCGGTGTCGCGGACGGTGAGGGAGAGCGCGAGGCCGGCCACGACGAAGACGACGCCGATGAGTTCGGGTGCCGGGCGCAGCCCGTAGGCGGTGGCGAGGTAGCCGGTGAGCAGGGCGGTCGCGCCGAGCGAGGCGTAGCCGGCGGCCTCGTTGAGACCGGTGGCGAGGCCGCGGCGGGCGGGGCCGACGAGGTCGATCTTCATGTTGACGGTCATCGACCAGGTGAGGCCCTGGTTGATTCCGAGCAGGACGTTCGCGGCGACGATCCAGCCCCACGAGGGCGCCCAGGCGAGGGCGAACGGGACGGGGACGCCCACGAGCCAGCCGGCGACGAGGAGTTGCTTGCGGCGGAAGCGCGCGGTGAGGGCTCCGGCGGCGAGGTTGGTGAGGGCTTTGGTGGCGCCGAAGGCGATGATGAAGGAGAAGACGGCGAGGTCGCTGGTCAGGTGGAAGGTCTTGGCGCCGATCAGCGGGACGGTGGTGCGTTCCAGCCCGACCAGGCCGCCGACGGCGGCGGTGACGATGACGAGCAGCGTGAATTGCAGCCGGTTCTCGCGCAGCCCGAGCCGGACCGGCCGGGCGGACCGGTTGTGGGCAGCCGCCGTCGTGGAGGGGCTGCTCATCGGCGCGCGGCCTCCGTCCCGTCGGTGGGGGCTCCCTCGACCAGGCGGGTGCCGTGGGCGGCGGCGTAGTCGGCGGGGCTGCCGGCGAGGACGGCCAGGCCGGTGTGGCCGGCGCGTTCGAGGATGCTGGCGCCGGTCATGGCGCGCTCGCCGTGGCCGCAGGCGACGACCGCACCGCGCGGGGCGTCGGCGGTGTGGGCGGCGAGGTCGCCGAGTTCGATGTGGACGGCGGCGGGCACGTGTCCTGCGGTGAACTCGGTGCGCTGGCGGACGTCGAGGTAGGGGCGGTCTGCGGTGTGCTCGGCGGTGACGAACTCCGTTGTGGTGACCTGGCCTTGGGCCTCCCGCCAGGCCGTCATGCCGCCCGCGAGGCGTCCGGCCAGGCGCTCGTACCCGATCTTGTGGGCCTGCCCGACGAGGTCGTCGAGGTCCTGGCCGTCGCCGGTGACGAAGGCGAGCGGGGTGGTGTCGGGCAGGAGCCAGCCGAGCCAGGTCGCGAACTGGTTGCGCAGCGGGATGGAGAGGGCGCCGGGAATGTGGCCCGCGGCGAAGTCGGCGGCGGGGCGGACGTCGACGACGTGCCCGCCGTCCGCGAGGTGCCGGGCGAGGCGGGCGGGGTCCAGCAGGGGGAGTGCGGGGGAGCCGTGGAGCACGCGCGGGCCGGTGCGGTTGAGCTCGCCGAGGCGGGCGAAGTACGCGGGGTAGCTGCCGAGGCCCGCGAGCAGTTCGGCGACGAAGGCGTCCTCGGTGGGCGCGGCGAGCAGCGGGTTGGAGCGCTTCTGGGCGCCGATGGTGGTGGTGCGGGCGCTGCCGGGCGGGGCGGAGCAGAAGGAGCCGGCGCCGTGGGTGGGCCACACCGGGAGGTGGTCGGGCAGGCCGGCGAGGCGGTGCAGCGAGCGGTACTGGGCGCGGGCGAGTTCGTCGGTGCGCCCGGGGCCGAGGAGGTCGGGGCGGGCGGCGGAGTCGACGATCAGGGAACCGCCGGTGAACACGCCCAGCTCGGTGGCGCCGTCGAGGAGGAGGTAGGAGAGGTGCTCGTCGGTGTGGCCTGGGGTGGCCAGGGCGCGCAGGGTGAGCCCGCCGAGGTCGACCTCGTCGCCGTCGGCGAGGCCGGTGTGGGCGAAGGCACGGTGGCCGGCCGCCGAGGCCAGGACGGTGGCGCCGGCGTCGTGGCCGAGCTGGACGGCGCCGGACAGGAAGTCGGCGTGCAGGTGGGTGTCGGCGGCGAAGGCGACGGTCAGTGCGCGCCGGTCGGCGGCGGCGCGCAGGGCGCGGAGGTCCCGGCTCGCGTCCACGGCGAGTGCGCGGCCGTCGCCCAGGTCGACGAGGTAGGCGCTGTTGCCGAGTCCCTCGTCGACCAGCGGTGTCAGGTGTTCGTCGGCGAAAGCCATGGCGGTCCTCCAGACAGGTCCGGGTGTGCGCGTGCGTCCACTCGCAGCGTGCGCCCTCGTCCACGATATTCCATGGATTATTGGATGACGATCCCGGGCAAGCCCCGGTACCATGTTCCATGGATTCTTGGAATAGCGCGCGGAGGACGTCATGCCCCAGAACGCAACGGCGCCGGCAGCAGGCACGGCAGCAGCAGCGGCGGCCGGGACGAAGGCACGGCTCTACGACGCGTTCGCCGCCAGCGGCAAGGCCCTGGCCAGCGGAAAGCGCCTGGAGCTGCTCGACCTGCTCGCCCAGGGCGAGCGCACCGTGGACGCCCTCGCGAAGACGGCCGGACTCAACCTGACCACCGCCTCCGCCCACCTCCAGGCGCTCAAGCAGGCCGGACTCGTCGCCACCCGCCGCGAGGGCGTGCGCATCCACTACCGGCTCTCCGGCGAGGACGTGGGCCGGCTGCTGGTGCTGCTGCGGAAGGTCGCCGAGCGCCACCAGGCGGCCGTGCCCGCCGCACTGGAGGCGTACCTCGGCGAGGACGGCGCGCGGGAGGTCGACCACGAGGAACTGCGCGCCCGGGCGGAGGCCGGCGAGGTCCTGGTGCTGGACGTCCGCCCGGCCGAGGAGTACCTGGCCGGCCACATCCCCGGCGCCGTGTCCATCCCCGTCGGCGAACTCGCCGACCGCATCGAGGAGTTGCCGGAGGGCACCGAGGTGGTCGTCTACTGCCGCGGCGAGTACTGCGTCCTCGCGTACGACGCCGTCCGGCTCCTGTCGGCCCGCGGCCGGCGCGCGGTGCGCCTCAACGACGGGATGCTGGAGTGGCGCCTGGCCGACCTTCCCGTCGCCGCCGGGCTGGACTGACCACTGCGGCTCACCCGGTTGGGCGTGACCGGTTTCCCCTCGCGAGGAAGTCCGCCAGCCGCCGGTTGACCTCCTCCGCCCCCGCCGCCGGCAGGTTGTGGTGGGCCAGGCCCGGGAGGACGGCGACAGTGGCGGCGGGTAGGGCGCGGCGGGTGGCGGCGGCGACGCGGTGGGCGTCGTGGGCGCGGCCGCGCTCGGCGTACAACGCGAGCGTCGGCGCGGTGAGCGCCTCCAAGCGCTCGGCCGACGGGCGGGGGCCGGTGACAGTGCGGGATGCGGGGAAGTCGGCGTACCCGAGCGCGTACACCTCGCGGCAGCCGGCGTCGAGCGGGGGCGTGTCGCCGCTCTCCCACGCGAGGTAGGAGCGGGCGCGGTCGGCGGTGTGGCGCGGGAGGAAGAGCGGTAGGACGCGCAGCAGGTAGCCGGGGCGGAAACCGGCGAAGACCTGGGTGGGGTCGAGGAGGGCGAGGCGCCCGACCCGCCCGGGTGCGTGGAGCGCGTACTCGACGGCGATCCAGGCGCCGTAGGAGTGGCCGCAGACGTCGGCCTCCTCGATGCCGAGCCCGTCGAGGACGGCGTCCAGCCACGCCATGAGCCCGGGGATGCCGCCGAGCGCGGGGCCGTCGTGGACGCTGCGCCCCGGGTCGCCGATGAGGTCGACGGCGAGGACGCGGTGCCCGGCGGCGGCCAGGGCGGGGGCGATGGCGAACCACATGGCGGAGGTGGCGCCGCCGCCTTGGAGCAGGACGAGCGGGCGGCCGTCGCGCGGGCCGCAGGCGTTGACCCGGGTCGTGCCGTGGGCGGTGACGACGTCGAGCGGTTCGACCGGGACGGACCAGCGGGCGAGGAGCGCGTCGTAGGCGGCGAAGAAGCGTGCGGTGCGGGCGGGCGGCGTGGACGGTGACGGCGGTGAGGACGGCGAGGAAGGTGACGAAGGGGCGGTTGCGGACATGGCGGGCCTCCGCTGGGATGATGGGAATCACTCGCTGCACAAGTATCTCGCTGAGCGAGAGATTACCGGCACCAGGGGGTGCCGAGGAAGGAGACCGGGTTGTCCGATGGCGAGGAGCCGATGCGGCTGGTCCACCTGCTGCGCGGGCTGACCGTCGAACTCGACCTGTTCGGGGCCGAGTTCGCGGCGCGCAACGGCCTGCACCCGACCGATCTGCGGGCGCTGATCCACCTGCTGGACGCCGCCAGGGCCGGAGAGGTGGTCACCCCGGGCCGGCTCGGCGAGGCGCTGCGGCTCAACTCGGCGGGCACCACCGGGCTGGTGGACCGGCTGGAGCGCCTCGGCCTGATCCGGCGCGAGCGCGACCCACGGGACCGGCGCAAGGTGCGGCTCGTGGTCGAGGAGCGCGCGATGGAGCTCGGTCAGGGCTTCTTCGGCGGGCTGATCGGCGACCTGGTCGGAGCAATGAGTCGGTTCGACGCGGCGGAGCTGGCGACGGCCCGGCGCTTCCTGCTGGCGATGACGGAGGTGGTGGCGGCGGCCCGCGAGGCGTGAGCCCGGGGCCGCCCGCGGGCGGGATGCCTGGGACGGGTCGGCCAGCACCAGTGGTCGGAACCAGTGGTCAGAACCAGGTGTCGCCGTAGTGCGGCCCCGGGTGGCCCTCGCGCAGCAGGCAGATGTCGGCCTCGCGCGGCGGCTCGGGGCCCTCGAACGGGGCCTCCTCGGGGCAGCGCGCGGCGACCTGGACGGCGTACTCGGGCCAGGACGCCCAGTGCAGGTCGTAGCCGACGCCCTGGACGAGCGCCGAGTGGGAGCCGCCGTGGCCGTCGGTGAGCTCGCAGCGCAGCCGCGGCTCCATCACGAAGGCGGCGCGCGGGATGCGGTTGAAGTGGTCCACGTCGGCTTGCGGGAGCGTGACGACGGCCCGGCAGTGACGGTGCCCGGCGAGCCCGGCAGGCCCGACGGGTTCGGCAGGCCCGACGGGTTCGGCGGTTCCGGCGGAGGGGGAGTCCGGTTGGCTCATGGCCGCCAGCATTCCACCGGCGGCCGGAGCCGGGCGGCGAATCCACCGTTCTGTACGCCTCCGGCAGGTGAACTGTCGTGCCGTGTACGGGCAGTGGTCACTTGTGCGGGCCGGGTAGCGGCGCCGGTGGGGCCGGTGTGGATCAGTGGGGTCGGTGCGGATCAGTGGGGTCCGAGGGATCAGGCGGACCCGAGGGACCAGCTGATCACCGAGAGCGTCGCCATCGACAGCAGCGTCGACCACAGCACCGCGTCCCGGGCGAGCGCTGTGCCGTGCCCGTACTCGCGGGCGTAGACGTACACGTTCTGCGCGGTCGGCAGCGCGGAGAAGAGCACGACGGTCAGCACCTGGTGCGGCGGCAGGCCGAGCACGAGGGTGGCGACGGCGTACGCGGCCAGCGGCTGGACGAGCGTCTTGACCAGGACGGTCAGCCCGACCTCGGCGCGGCGCGAGCCGACGTCCGCGGGCGGGCGGTTGTGCAGCGAGATGCCGAGGGCGACGAGGGCGGTCGGGACCCCGGCGCCGCCGAGCAGTTCGCAGGAGTGGTTCAGCTCGGCGGGCAGGTGCAGGCCGGTCGCGGAGGCGACGGCGCCGAGGGCGGTCGCGAGCAGGATGGGGTTGCGCAGCGGGAGGGTGAGCAGGGCGCGGAGCCCGGCGCCGCGCCCGTCGAGGACGGCGAGCACGGCGGGCGTGACGAACAGGATCTGGAACAGCACGACCGCCGCGACGAACGAGGCGTCGCCGAGGACCTGCATCGCCACGGGTATGCCGAGGTTGGCCGAGTTGACGTACCCGGCGGCCATGCCGCCGACGGCGAGCTCGGCGGGCTTGCGGTCGAACAGCAGCCGGCCGGCGAGCAGCCCGAGGCCCGTCGCGACGGCGGTGCCGGCGGCGAAGGCGAGCATCGAGGCGTTGGCGAACCGTTCCAGCGGGGTGCGGGCGATCATCAGGAACAGCGCGGCGGGCATCGCGACGTGGAAGACGAAGCGGCTGAGCACCGCCTCCGCCTGCGGGCCGAGCAGTCCGGACCTGCCGACGAGGTAGCCGACCCCGGTCAGCGCCCAGATGGGGGCGAATCCGGACAGCAGGGGGTGCAGGGCGTGCATGGTTCCTCGGATCGCTCGGGTCGCCCGGTGCGGGTGGCCTGGTTCGGGTCGCCCGGCTCGCCCTGCGTCGACGGGGGTCGCCCGGTGCGGCGGGGGGTTGCCCGGCACAGCGGGGGTCGCCCGCCCGGGGCAGTAAACCAGCCGCGTCAAGGGGTCACGTCGAGGGGTCACGTCGAGCGGTCGATCGAGGAGCGGGGTGTCCGGGGTCGTGCCCTGCCGTGCCCCGCAGTGTCGCGGGCGGGCCCTACGATGAGCCGATGGACTATCTGAGCCTGGCCGAAGTGGAGACGATCGCACGGCGCGCGCACGAGGGGCAGGTCGACAAGAACGGCCACCCCTACGCCGAGCACATCGCGGCGGTGGCCCGCGGGACGGCGGAGCGCGGCGGCAGCGAGGCGCAGATCGCGGCCGGCTGGCTGCACGACACCGTCGAGGACGACCGGCTGAGCCGCGAGTGGCTGGAGGGCGCCGCGCTGCCGGAGTCCACCAAGGCGATCGTGGACGCGCTGACCAAGCGGCCGGGCGAGCCGGTCGAGGAGTACACCGCCCGGATCCTGGCCACCCCGGGGGCGCTGCTGGTCAAGCGCGCCGACCTGGCCCACAACTCCGACCCGGCGCGGCTCGCCGTGCTGGACGAGGCGACGGCCGAGCGGCTGCGCGCCAAGTACGCGCGGATGCGCGAGCTGCTGGGGCTCACCGGCGAGCTCTGACGAGTCGGCTGGGGCCGGCAGGCTTCGCGTCGTAGAGCCCGAAGCCAAGGCAGGGCCGGACACCACGGAAGGGCCCGTGCCACGCGGATCGCGCGGGCACGGGCCCTTCCGGGTCACCCAGGTGGTCCCTGTCCGACCCCCGGGGTGAGGGGGGAGTGGTGCAGGAGACGGGTATGCGTCGGTGCTGCCGAGGGGGTCGGCTTAGTACCAGTGGTGGCCCTGCCAGAAAGCCCAGGCGGCGTTCGGGCTGCCGTAGCGGGTGTTCATGTAGTCCAGTGCCCACTTGATCTGGGTGGCCGGGTTGGTCTTCCAGTCCGCGCCGGCCGAGGCCATCTTCGAGGCCGGCAGCGCCTGGCCCAGGCCGTACGAGCCCGAGGTCGGGTTGGTCGCGGTCACGTTCCAGCCGGACTCGTGGGAAATGATCTGGCTGAAGGAGGCCAGCTGGTTCGCCGGGACGATCTGGGCGGCGATGGCCTGCGGGGAGGCGGTCGCGGCGTTGGCGGCGGCGGGCATCACGCCGGCGGCCAGGGCGGTCAGACCGGCGGCACCGGCGAGAACGGCGGCAGAGGTACGCATACGGAGCTTGAAAGTGGGCATGAAGAACAGGACCTCAATCAGGTTGGGCCGGGTCGCGCCCCGCCCAGGACCACGGCCGGACAGGGGCCGACGGTTGCGGGGCGCGACTCGGCGGTAAGCCGTTCACCGGCGGGACAGGAGCCGGTGCGGCTGACGACGAGAGCCATTGTTGCCAGACCGGATCGGCCCCCGCCAAGACCCCCTCGATACGATCCGCGGTCGTACATCCGCCGACCGCCATCGATTCGCAGGAGTGATCGCCGGGGTCGTTCGGACACGCTCCGACCTGGACGGATGTCCGCCCGTGGGCGAATTGTCGCGAACGGCTGATTGGCCGCATTGGCCGCGACGGCACTACTACGGCCCGTCGTTGGCTGGGATTCCCTGTGAGCGCACTCACCGTTTGAACCCCGGATGCCGTCACCCGGCGGCCCGCGACCGCCACTTTGGGTACAGACGATCTCGCCCCCGGTGAGACCGGGGCCACACGCCGGCCGTCACCGAGAGCGAGGATCGCCCAGCCGTCGGTGCCGATCGGCCCGCGCGGCGAACCGTTCCGCCTCGGGAACCGCGGTGAGTGCGTCCAGGGCCGTCGCAATGGCCGCCCCCAGCCGCTCACAGAACGTGTCCGGCTCCTCGGCGGCGTCCGGCCGCTCCGGGACCACCTCGTCCACCAGGCCCACCCGTGCCAGGTCGTCCGCGCCGATGCCCTGTGCCCGGGCCAGCTCGGCCGCGTGCGCGCCGTCGCGGTGGACGATCGCGGAGGCGCCCTCGGGCGGCAGCGGCGCGAGCCAGGCGTGCTCGGCGGCGATCACGCGGTCCGCCGGGAGCAGGGCCAGCGCCCCGCCGCCGGAGCCCTGGCCGAGCAGGACCGCGAGGACGGGGGTGCGCAGTGCGAGCAGGGTGGTCAGGCAGTGCGCGATCTCGACGGCGACGCCGTCCAGCTCGGCCTGCGCGGACAGTTCGGCGCCGGCCGTGTCGACCACCGTGAGCAGGGGCAGGCCCAGCTGTTCGGCGAGGCGGGCGCTGCGGCGGACGGCCCGCAGGTCGGCCGCGGTGAAGGGGCGTTCGTGGTCGGGCGTCCCGCGCTGCTGGCCGACGACGAGCGCGGGCTGCCCGTCGAGGACGGCGAGGGCGCGGACCAGTGCTCCGCCCCGGCCGCCGGGGGCGTCCAGCAGCACGAGTTCCGTGGCGGTGCGGCGCAGCAGTTCGCGGGTGCCGGGCCGGTCGGGGCGGCGGGTGCGGCGGACGGAGTCCCAGGCGTCGGCGGGGGCCTGCGGCTCGGCTGCGTTCTCCCTATATAGGGGAGCCGCAGGAGCCGTAGAGAGACGAGCGCGGTCGGCCGTCAGGACGGCGAGCGACCGGCGTACCACCTCGCGCAGTTCCTCCGGCGGTACGACGGCGTCCACGAGCCCGCGCTGCGCGAGCGCCTCGGCGCGCTGGACGTCGGCCGGCAGCTCGACGCCGCGCAGTTCCTCGTACACGCGCGGGCCGAGGAAGCCGAGGCGGGCGCCGGGCTCGGCGAACACCAGCTGGCCGAGCGTGCCCCACGAGGCGAAGACGCCGCCCATGGTCGGGTTCCGCAGGTAGGTGAGGTAGGGGAGGCCCGCGGCCCGGTGGGCCTGGACGGCGGCGGTGATGCGGAGCATGCAGAGGAACGCGGCGGACCCCTCCTGCATGCGCGTCCCGCCGGAGACCGGCAGGGCGAGCAGTGGCAGCCGCTCGGCGGTGGCCCGCTCGACGGCCCGGGTGATCCGCTCGGCGGTGCCGACGCCGATCGAGCCGCCAAGGAAGCCGAACTCGGAGGCGACGAGCGCCACCGGCCGGCCGCCGATCTCTCCGGTGCCGGTGAGGACGGCCTCGTCCAGGCCCGTGCGCTCGCGGGCGCGGGCGAGCGAGGCGCGGTAGCCGGGGTCGGCGGGGTGGGGATCGGCGGGCTCGTCCCAGGTGCGGAAGCTCCCGGGGTCGACGAGCAGCCCGATCAGCTGGTGCGCCGTCAGCGCCGTACCCGTGCCCATGTCCGCCCCCACTGGTGATCGTTCCGTGGCCGCCGGGGCCCGTCCATGATCGGGATCCCGGAACGGTCGACACTCTATGCGGCGCGGCCGGGGTGGGGCCGGAGCGTCGCGAAGGTGTGAGCAAGTCGGGGGCGCGGGTCGGGGGGTGCGGGTCGGGGGTGCAGGGCGAGGGTGCGGGTCGGGGGATGCATGGGGAACGTACGGTTCCGGCGGGGTGGGGACGGTTCGTGAACGGTCTCGCGGAGGGTGTCCGGAGGGTCACCCAAATGGTCGGAGTATCCGTCAAGTCTCCTGCTGGGCAGGGAAGTTACCACTGGGTAAAAGGTTGGCTCAGGCCTTCCGGATAACCCGGTGGCTCGCCACACTGTTTGTCATGACCCGCACTCTACGCGCGTGGAAGACCCGCGCCGCCGCCGTCACCGCCGTCGCCCTGATGACCCTCGCCCCCGTTGCCGTCGCCACCGAGGCGCACGCCGACGTGAGCGGCACGGTCTGCCTCTCCGCGCTGCCGCCGGAGGCCACCGACACCCTCAACCTGATCGCCACCGACGGTCCGTTCCCGTACTCCCAGGACGGCGTGGTGTTCCAGAACAGAGAGCACGTGCTCCCGACCCAGTCCTACGGCTACTACCACGAGTACACCGTCATCACGCCGGGCGCCCCGACCCGTGGCGCCCGCCGGATCATCACCGGCCAGGCGACCCAGGAGGACTACTACACGGGCGACCACTACGCCACGTTCTCGCTGATCGACCAGACCTGCTGAACCCGTTGCGGTTCGACCCGTGGCCCCGACGGTGCGCCTTCCGTCGGGGCCACGGGCGTTCGTCGGGGCGTTTGCCCGGGCGTTCGTAGGCCCCGGGCCCCGGGGGTCAGCGCTCCGACGGTCCCCAGTCGGACACCGCGAGCTCGTCGCCGACGCGCAGCGTGCCCGGGCGCAGCACGGCGAACTTGGCGCCGAACACGACCCCGCCGCCCGCGGCCCGTCGGTAGCGGGCCAGGGTGCGCAGCGGTTCGGGGCCGGCCTTGGCGCCGGTGTCCTGGTCGACGAGCGTGACGGCGCACCACACGGCGAGCTTGGCGTAGGCCAGTTCGGCCCCGCCGATCGTGAGGCGCCGGGCCAGGTCCTCGGTGTGCGGCTCGTTCCAGCCGGCCACGACGATGTTCGGGCGGAACCGGTCGGCGGCGAGCGGGAGTTCGCCGGTGCGCGCGTTGAAGTCGTCCAGCGACTCGCGGGACAGCAGGTGGACGGCGCAGCTGTCCGCGTACCCGGAGGTGCCCGGGACGAGCCCGTCGGTGACCCGGTCGTGCTCCGGCGGCACGCGCACCAATCGGCTGTGGGCGCCGAGCACCCCGGACAGCCACTCGGCGGCGGCGTCGCCCTGGTCGATGCCGCGGAACGGCGCGCCGAACAACTCGACCGGGCGCCGCGGCCCTTCGGTGTCCACCGGCACGGTGAGCGCCTCGACGCCCGGCGCCGCCAGCGTGATCCGGCGGCCGTCCGCCGAGACGGACGGGCGGACGGCGGCCATGGCGCGGTCCCGCCGCTGGGAGCGGAAGACGCCGCCCTCGTCCACGACCATGAACGCCCGGTCGTGCGTCAGCCCGGCGGCGGTCAGCTCGGCCCGCTCGACCGCGATCCCCGCGCACCCCTTGATCGGGTAGTACCTCAACTCCACCACGCTGGCCATGACTTCCCCCGTGTTGCCGTGTCTTTCCGGCCAGCGTAGTTGATCACCGAAGGCCGTCCGCGACGGTCCGTCGCGCGGGCGAGGGTGCCCGTGAGGCGCCGGCATCAGGAGCGCGTACGGAACCTCCGCTCGCGCGTCAGGGCTCCGTCAACGGGGGTCGCGACGGCCCGTCGGGCCGTTTTGCATGGGGCGACACGGGCTCTTTCACGCGAGCGAGCCCGTTGCACGAGTCGGACGAGCGGAAGGCGGACGGGCCATGGCGGACAGCGGCATATCCGGGGCGGCGGGCTTCGGCAACGGCGGTCGGATCGTCGTCGGCCTGAGCGGCTCCCTCGGCAGCCTCGCCGCCCTCCACCACGCCGTCGCCGAAGCCCGCCGCACCGACGCCGAGGTCCTCGCCGTCCACTGCTGGACCCCGGTCGGCGGCGACTCCGCCTACCGCCGCACCCCCTGCCCGCCCATGCTCACCGCCGCCCGCGACGCCGCCGTCGCCCGCCTGCGCCAAGCCCTCGACGAGGCCTTCGGCGGCGGCCACGCCGGGGTGCGGCTGCGCTGCCAGGCCGTCCGCGGCGACACCGGCCACACCCTGGTGCGCTGCGCCGACCGCCCCGGCGACCTCCTCGTCCTCGGCGCGGGCAGCCGCGGCCGGCTCGGCCGCCTGCTGTGGCCGTCCGTCACCGCCTACTGCGTGCGGCACGCGACGTGCCCGGTGCTGGCCGTGCCCAAGCCGCCGCTGCAGCGGGAGCTGGAAGCGCTGGAGCGCAGCCACGGCGTGGGCTTCGCGCAGGCCGGGCAGTAGGCCGGGTTCCGTGTGCTCAGGGCGCGGTGAGGGTAGCGCGATCCGGGCGGCGGGGTCCAGCCAGAGCGGGTGACGGTCCGGGCCGTAGCCGCCGTCGCCCACCTTGCGGTGGAGCCGGACGAGCAGCGGCGGGAGGGCGAGGCCCAGGGCCGCCTCCGCCGTCGCGACCGCCTCGGCGTGGCGGGCGCGGCCGGCACCGTGCCGTCCGCGACCGCCCGTCGGCGCACGCGTGCAGGCCCTACGACAGTCCCGCCGCCTCGGCGAGCACCGCAGCGACGCGGCGGCCCGCGTCCAGTGCGCTCTCGGCGGTGGCGGGGAGGCAGCGCTGCGCCTCCGGGCTGTACTCCGTCATCACCGTGCCCGCGTGGTCGGTGGGGAGTTCGAGGAGCTTGGCCGAGGTGGCCACGGCGGCCAACTGCCGGGTGTGCTCGGGGCCGAGGACATCGTCCTCCGTGCCGTGGACCAGCCAGAGCGGGACGGGGGACGGCGTCTCGGCCAGGAGCTCGACCGGGACGACGCCGTTGGTGACGGCCGGGCGGGCGTAGCTGGAGGAGATGCCGACGGCCGCGACCGGCCGCAGCCCGGCGGGGGTGTCGGGGTCGATCGCCACGGCGACGGCCTCCCGGCCGCCCAACGACCAGCCGGCCAGGACGAGGCGCTCCGGGTCGCCGCCGAACCGCGCGGCGGCGTCGCGGGCGTGCGCGAGGGAGGCGAGCAGCTCGGCCCGGCCGCCGTCCGCCCGGTCCGAGCGCCAGTCGGGGACGAGCACGAGCAGCCCGTGCCCGGCGGCCTCCCGCGCGAGCGGCCGCAGGACGTCGCGCTCGTCGGGCCCGCGGCCGTGCCACAGCAGGACGACGGGCACCGGCCCGGCCGTCCCGGCAGGCGGGCGGTGAATGTCCATCGGGCGCCCGTCGGCGTACTCGACGACATCGGAGCGATCGAATTCCGTGCTGGTCATGCGCTGTTCCCCTCCGGTTCGGGCGATGGCCGCCGACCTGGTACTGTACTTCTCGTCGCGAGGGAATGATCTCTCGTCAGGCGTCAGTGGTGCTACCAGAGCACGTCCTACTTTCAGTAGGGAGAGTCCGTGCGACCCGGGCCTGGCGCTCTATTGTCGGACGAGGTCCGGTACCTA
>NZ_JBFBDY010000071.1:16536-22163 GCF_040683475.1 Kitasatospora sp. NPDC093558
CAGGCGTCAGTGGTGCTACCAGAGCACGTCCTACTTTCAGTAGGGAGAGTCCGTGCGACCCGGGCCTGGCGCTCTATTGTCGGACGAGGTCCGGTGCCCATTCGGGTGCCGGGCCTTGTTCGCTTTTTTCCGGGACTTCCCGAGGTTCCGCGGCATTCCGCCGGTCACGACGGCTGGTGGTCGGAGCCCAGTTCGCGGGAGATCCGGAGGCCGGCCTGGGCGACGACCGGGCCCAGGGCGCGGACGCGGGCGGCGGTCATCCGGGACGTCAGGCCGGAGACGGACAGGGCGGCGGTGACCTCGCCGGTGTGGTCGAAGATGGGTGCGGCGACGCAGCGGACCTCGGGTTCGTTCTCGCGGTCGTCGATGGAGTAGCCGCGGGCGCGGATCCGGGCGAGGTCGGCGCGCAGGCGGGGCTCGTCGGAGATGGTCCGGGCGGTGACCGGGCGCAGGCCGGCGGCGACGACCTCGGTGACGGCCTCGTCGGGCAGCCAGGCGAGGATCGCCTTTCCCGTGGCGGTGCAGTAGGCGGGTGCGCGGCTGCCGACCCGGGAGGCCATGCGGACGTTGGTCTCGTCCTCGACTTTGTCGAGGTAGACGATCCCGGGCGCCTGCCAGACGGTCAGGTGGACGGTCTCGCCGGCCTCGCGCTGGAGCCGGCGCAGGTGTTCGGCGGCGACGCTGCGCAGGTCGAGGGTGGAGAGGTAGGCCTGGCCGAGCCGCAGTGAGCCGTGGCCGAGGCGGAACCAGCCGGTCTCCCGGTCGCGTTCCAGCAGGTGTTCGTCGAGCAGCGGGCCGGCCAGGCGCAGCACGGTGCTCTTGTTGAGGTCGAGGGCCTCGGCGAGCTGGGCGAGCGGGACGCCGCGCCCGTCGCCGTGGTCGCGGACGTGGCCGAGGACGGCGAGGGCCCGGCGCAGCGAGGAGGACTGGTTGCGTTCGGGCGCGGGCTTCCTGGGCCCTGGTCCTGGGTCCGTCATGGCTCAGAACGTACCCGTTCGCGGGCGGATCGCCGCGTTCTCGACACAACGTTGTGCAGTGCAAAACTTCGTGAACCGCCTCTTGTTGGCCGCGAGCGCCCGCGCCTAACGTCCCTGCCATCGAGCAGGCGACGGCACCCCCCGCACCCCTCGCACCGCCCCCGGCCCGTCGGATTCCGCCCTGCCGTACCCCACCCACCCACCCACCATCGGCCCCGGTCAGGGCCTGCTTCGACGTGCCCGTCCCCAGCGGCGCACGTCCCTGCGGCAGCTGTCGGGAGGGGAGGTCTCCACCATGCGATTCATCGGACGGACGGCCGCGGCCGCCGCGATCGCCGTCGGCTGCCTGGCCGCGGCCGCCTGCGCGCCGGGCACCTCGGCGCCGGTCGGCGCCGGGTCCGACGAGCGGACGGGCGCCTTGAAGGTGTGGCTGTTCAACGAGGCCGGCAACGCCGCCAAGGAGGCCGTGGTCGCCAAGGCCGTCGCCGAGTTCCAGGCCTCCCACCAGGGCGTGACCGTCGATGTCGGCTACATCGACACCGACGCCTCGGCCCGTGCCGCCAAGATGAAGGGCGCGTTCAACGACCCCGGCAGCGCCCCCGACCTGGTCGAGTTCGGCAACACCGACCTGCCGGGCTACGTCGCCGCTGGCGGCCTCGCCGACATCGGCGCCGACTTGGACAAATGGCGGGACAGGGGCGACCTCGACCCGGTGATCGCCAGGACGGCCGTCGTGGACGGGAAGACGTACGGCGTGCCGTGGTGGGTCGCGGTGCGCTCGCTGTACTACCGCACCGACCTGTTCACCGAGGCCGGGCTCGCCCCGCCCGCGTCGTACGCCGAACTCGTCGCCGCCACGCGGAAGATCCACGCCGCGCACCCCGACACCTACGGCATCGCGGTCGGCGGCAGGTACACCTACGGCGCGCTGCCGTTCGTCTGGGACGCGGGCGGTGACATCGCCGCCAAGGACGGTGCGGGCTTCAAGGCGGCGATCGACTCGCCCGCCGCGCAGGCCGGGATCAAGCGCTACACCGACCTGTTCGGCGCCGACGGCTGTCCGGCCCAGCAGTGCGCCGACCTCACCGGCGGCAAGACCGTCGACCTGTTCGCGGCGGGCAAGGCGGCGATGGCGATCCTGCCCAACTCCAGCCGCAGCAAGGTGGACGCGGGCGCGGTGAAGGGCGCGTACGGCGTGGTGCCGCTGCCCGGGGAGAAGCCGGGGTCGATCGCGCCGGCGTTCGCGGGCGGCAACAACCTCGGTGTGATGAAGGCGGCCGAACACCGCTCGCTCGCCGTCGATTTCGCGCAGCTGCTGGCCGGGCCGGCCTACCAGGAGCAGATGTACGACGCGATGGGGAACCTGCCGACGCTCAAGTCCGTCAGCGCCAAGGTCGCGGCGAAGGACCCGTTCCTGAAGCCGTTCATCGACACCATCGCGGCCGGCACCCGGTTCGTCCCGCTCGACCGGGCGTGGACGCAGATCGACGCCCAGGCGGTGATCCCGACGATGCTCCAGCAGGTCGTCACCGGCAAGGCGGACGTGGCGAAGGCCTCCGGCGACGCCGCCACCCAGATCACCTCGGCCTTCGCGGCGCACTGAGACCGGCGCACTGAGACCGGCGCACTGAGACCGGCCCGCACGCAGAGAGCAGGTCCCGCACGTGTCCGCTTCCTCCGCCACCGTTCCGGCGCTGCCGGCCGCGCCCCCGGGCGGCCGGCGGCACCGGCCCCCGCTGCTGCTGCTCCTGCCGGCGGCGGTCGTCATGATCCCGCTGGTCGCCTATCCGATCTACCAGCTCGGCCTGTTGTCCGTGCTGGACTTCGGGCAGGCGCAGGCCTCCGGCGGGGCGCCGACCTCGTTCGTGGGGCTCGGCAACTACGAGAAGGTCCTGGGCGACGGCCAGTTCTGGACGGTGCTGCTGCAGACGGTCGGCTTCGCCGCGTTCTGCGTGGCCGCCACCGTGGCCGTCGGCGCCACCTTCGCCGTCCTGCTCACCCGGGTCGGCCGGTGGCCGCGGCTGGTGCTGACCACCGCCGCGATGGCGGCCTGGGCGGCGCCCGCGATGACCGGCTCGACGGTGTGGAGCTTCCTGTTCGACACCAACCTCGGCCTGGTCAACCACACCCTGGTGCGGCTCGGGCTCACCGGCTTCCACGAGTACAACTGGTTCTACGACACGTGGTCGGCGTTCCTGATCGTCGGCGCCGTCGTGGTCTGGCACTCCTACCCGTTCGTCATGGTCACCCTCTACGCGGGCATCCGGGCGATCCCCGCGGAGGTCCTGGAGGCCGCCGCGCTGGACGGCGCGACCACCTGGACGACCTTCCGCCGGGTCACCGCCCCGATGCTGCGGCCGATCCTGACGATCGTGGTGATCCAGTCGGTGATCTGGGACTTCAAGGTCTTCACCCAGATCTACGTGATGACCGAGGGCGGCGGCATCGCCGGCCAGAACCTCGTCCTCAACGTCTACGCCTATCAGAAGGCCTTCGCCTCCTCCCAGTACGGGCTGGGCGCGGCCATCGGCGTGATCATGCTGCTGATCCTGGTGATCCCGACGGCCCTCTATATCCGCACCCTGCGGCGGACCGGGAGCGATCTGTGAACTTCCTTGCAGGTAAGCGTGGTTGGCGGCTCGTCGCGAACGGGACCGCGATCGCGGCGGCCGTCGTGACGGCGTTTCCGATCTTCTGGATGGTGCTCTCGGCGGTCAAGCCGAAGGGCGAGGTGCAGTCGCTCGACCCCAGGCCGTGGACGGCGCACCCGACGCTGGACGGCTTCCGGCGGGTGCTGGGCGTGGACGGGTTCGGGCGGTACTTCCTGAACAGCGCGGTCGTCGCGCTGTCGGTGGTGGTGCTGTCGGCGGTGGTCGTCTTCCTCGCGGCGGTCGCGGTGACGAGGTTCCGCTTCCGGTTCCGCACGACGGTCATGGTGATGTTCCTGATCGCGCAGATGATCCCGGTCGAGGCGCTGACGATCCCGCTGTTCTTCCTGTTCCGCGACGCCGGCCGGTACGTCCCGGGGGTCGGGCTGAACACCCTGGTGTCGCTGGTGCTGGTGCAGTTGGCGTTCTCGCTGCCGTTCGGGATCTGGATGATGCGCGGCTTCGTCGCCGCCGTCCCGGAGTCCATCGAGGAGGCCGCGCAGATCGACGGCGCGAGCCGGGCCCGCATCCTGTGGCGGATCCTGCTGCCGCTGGTGGCGCCGGGCCTCGCGGCGACGAGCGTGTTCTCGTTCATCGCGGCCTGGAACGACTTCGTGTTCGCCAAGACGTTCATCATCAGCGCGACCGAGAACCAGACCCTGCCGTCCGCCCTGCTGGTCTTCTTCAAGCCGGACGAGAACGACTGGGGCGGCATCATGGCGGCGTCGACGCTGATGACCGTGCCGGTGCTGGTGTTCTTCGTCGCGGTGCAGCGCAAGCTGGTGTCCGGGCTCGCGGGGGCGGTCAAGGACTGACCGCTGCGCTCAGTGATGGACGAACACGTAGGCCTCCCTTGCCAGTTGGTCCCAGTCGAGGGCGGAGGCCGGGTCGAGTGCGAGCCACTCGCGCATCGGACGGCCCTTGCCCGCGTCGAAGTGCTCGCCCTCCGCGGCGGCGACGAGTTCGTCCACGCGGGCGCGAGGGAGCTTGAGGACGAGGCGGCCGGCCGACAGCATCGCGAAGATGTGGCCGTCGGCCTTGAGCGCGTCGGAGCCGAAGCGGCGGCCGGTGCCTGGTGGTTCCGGTGGCTCCACGCCGTCCAGGTGCGTCAACTCGTCGACCAGGGAGGCGAATCGCTCCTCGGGCGTCGTCTTCTTCTTCGTCATGTCGGGCTCCACGTCATCTCGGGGCTCCTCGTCGTGTCAGGCCGCCTCCGCCGACTCGTCGGGTGGGACGGCGATCAGGGTGAACACCGCGCCGCCGTCGTCCCGGACCAGTGCCGAGCGGCCGAACGGCGTCGGCTCCGGGCCGGTGAGGACGGCGCCGCCGAGGGCGCGCACCCGGTCGGTGGCGCGGTCGGCGTCCTCGGTCGCGAACGCGGTCAGCCATGCGGCGCCCGCGCCCTCCGACGGGCCGATCCCGCCGGCCGGGAGGCCCTGGGCACGGAACACGGTGTAGCCGTCCCTCGGCCGGTCGTACGTGAAGCCGAACACCTGCCGGTAGAAGGCGCGGGCGGCGTCCGGGTCGGGGGAGAGGTGTTCGTTCCAAGTGAACGTGCCCGGCTCGTTGACCAGCCCCGCGCCGGGGACCGGCCCGCCCTGCCAGAGCCCGAACGGCGCGCCCAGCGGGTCCGTGGCCAGCGCCGCCCGGCCCTGGTCGGGCACGTCGTACGGCTCGCGCAGGAGCCGCCCGCCCGCCGCGCGGACGGCGGCGGCGCTGCGGCGGACGTCCGGGGTGGCGAGGCAGGTGAGCCAGGCGGGCGGTCCGGACGGCGGCCCGACGGCCGCGACCTGCGCGCCGTGCAGCGTGGCGACCGCCTCGCCCGGTCCGGTCGGGACGAAGTCCCAGCCGAACAGGCCGCGGTAGAAGCGCCGGGCCCGTTCGACGTCCGGCACCGCGAGCGCCACCCAGCACGGGACGCCCTCGCGGTACCTGCCCGCCTTCGGCATGCCGCCGCCTCCTGCGCTCGGGCGTGTCCCCTGTGGCCAGCGTCCACGTCCCG
>NZ_JBFBDY010000072.1:0-21874 GCF_040683475.1 Kitasatospora sp. NPDC093558
GGGGCCGCCCTCGACCACGCCCGCACGCTCGGCCCCGCGTACGCCCTGCTCTTCTGCCGCCCGCCGCTCGTCGGCCTGTACGAGCGGCTGGGCTTCCGGCAGGTGCCCGGCGAGGTGACGGTCGAGCAGCCGGGTGGGCGGTTCGCGGTGATGCCGCTGCACACGATGTGGGCGCCGCTGCGGGCGGGCGCCGCCTGGCCGGCGGGGGCGGTGCGGCTGCGGTCGCTGCCGATGTGACGGCGCTGCGGTCGGACGCACGGACGCGGCCCGCTCGGCGGGAGCCCGGCCCGCTCAGCGGGGGCCCGCTACGCGAAGGCTGCCAGCTCGGCCGTGGCGGCGTGCTCGACGGCGGCGGTGGCCAGGGCGCGGATCATCGCGTGCGGGCGGGTGCCGTCGCCGGACAGCTCCGGCTGGAACAGCGAGGCCAGGAAGAACGGGTGGTCCGTCAGCTCCAGGATGCGCACCGAGCCCGTCTCGTCCGCGCCGCTGAAACGCAGCCCGTGTTCGCGCAGCCGGTCGAGGTAGTCGGCGTTGAGCCCGTACGCGCAGTGGTAGCGCTCCAGGGTGCGGGTGGTGCCGAGGACGCGTTCGGCGAGCGTGCCGGGGGTGACGGCGACCGCGCCCTCGTGGCCGACCAGGGAGCACGAGAGCGGCGCGATGACCTGGGTGTCCCGGTCCGGGTCCTGCTCGGCGTGGACGGCGTCGCCGATGCCGCAGACGTTGCGGGCGAACTCCAGGACCGCGTGCTGGAAGCCGGCGCAGGTGCCGAGGAACGGGATGCCGAGCTCGCGGGCGGTCCGGACGGCGGCCAGGGCGCCGTCCTCGCTGCGGTACGGGCTGCCGGGGAGCAGCCAGATCGCGTCGAAGCCGTCGAGGGCGCCGGGCGCCGCGGCGTCCTCGGTGGGGATCCAGTAGGCGTCCAGGTCGAGCTGGTCGCGGGTGGCGAGGGCGTCGAGCAGGCCGGGGATGCGGGCGTGCGAGCGGACGGCGGGGGAGCGGTCGCCGACGAGGGCGATGCGCGGGGTCAGGTAGGTCATGCGGTTATCCTGGCCCGGCCCCCGAGATCAGCGCCAACGATGATTTCTTACCTCTCGATCAGAACGGCTGATGAGCCCGTGGATCCGCTGCAGCTGCGCACCTTCGTCACCGTCGTCCGCCTCGGCTCGTTCTCCGAGGCGGCGCGGGAGCTCGGCTACACGCAGTCCGCGGTCTCGCAGCAGATCGCCGCTCTGGAGGCGGACCTCGGGGCGCCGCTGCTCGTCCGGCGCCCGGTCGCCCCGACCGAGGCGGGCGTGCGGCTGCTGGAGCACGCCGGGCCGCTGCTCGTGCGGCTGGAGGCGGCGCGTGCCGACGTCGTGCGCCTGGTGGGTGCCGCGAGCGCCCGGCTGGTGCTCGGCGCGACCCCGCTGGCGCTCGACGCCGCGGTCGGGCGCGCGCTCGGCGAGGTGCGCCGGAGGTACCCGCGCGCGGAGGTCGACGTCCGGGTGCTCGCCCAGGACGCGCTGCCCGCGCTCGTCGCCACCGGGGACGTCGACCTCGCCCTCGTCGACGGGCTGGCCGCCCCCAGCGACCCGCTGCCGCTGCCCGACGTCGGCCCGCTGTGCACCGTGGCCGTCGGCGAACAGCCGGTCGTCGTGGCGCTCCCGGTCGGGCACCCGCTGGCCGGCCGGCCCGGGGTCGCGCTCGCCGACCTGTCCGCCGCCCGCTGGCTCGACGCCCCCGACCTCACCCCGCCGCCCGACCGGCTGCGCGCGGCCACCGGCACCGACGGCTTCCGTCCGGCCACCCGCTACCGCGGCACGGACGTGCACGCCCTGCTCACCCTCGTCGCCACCGGCCACGGCCTCGCCCTGCTGCCGCCGTCCGCCCTGGCCGCGACGCCCGGGGTCGTCGGGGTGCCGATCGCGGTGCCGCGTCTGGTGCACCGCACCGAACTCGTCCACGGCAGCCTGTCCGAGGGCCCAGCCGCCTTGCTGGCACGGGAGTTGACGGCGTAGCAGTCCTCGCCCGGGCCTCGCCCGGTTCGAGCTCGGATGTGGAAGCACGGTCACCAGTAGTTCACGTCCTGGGGCTGACGGAGGTCGTGGTGGCGCTGCTGTCATGGGCACAGTCGCCCGGCGTCGGGCCGGGCAGGCCCAGGAGAGAGCCTCCATGATGATTCGTCAGCGCCTGACCGTGGTCGCCGCGGCCACCGCCCTCGCCGCCGCCGGGCTCGCCGCCGGGACCGGGACCGCGCAGGCCGCCGCGCACCCGTCCGCGCACAAGTCCGGTGCCCGTGCGGCGGGTTGTTCGCGCGCGTACCTGCCGCTGCCCGACCCGTCCTGCACGCC
Organism: Kitasatospora sp. NPDC093558; assembly: GCF_040683475.1. Lineage (NCBI taxonomy): Bacteria > Bacillati > Actinomycetota > Actinomycetes > Kitasatosporales > Streptomycetaceae > Kitasatospora > Kitasatospora sp. NPDC093558. The sequence goes on from NZ_JBFBDY010000072.1 coordinate 2,331, forward strand.
GGGCGCGTACAACCCGGCCGTCACCCAGGCGACCATCGGCAAGACGATCTGCGTCTCCGGCTGGACGGCGACCGTGCGCCCGCCGGCGAGCTACACCAACGCCCTGAAGGTGCAGCAGATCGCGCAGTACGGCTACGCGGACACCAACCCGGCCGACTACGAGGAGGACCACTTCGTCCCCCTGGAGCTCGGCGGCGCTCCGCGCGACCCGCGGAACCTGTGGCCCGAGCCGCGGTACGGCAACCAGCCGGCGCAGAGCAAGGACACCGTCGAGAACCGGCTGAAGAAGGCGGTGTGCGGCGGGCAGGTCACGCTGGACGCCGCGCGCAGAGCGATCGCCTCCGACTGGACGACCGCGCTGAGCCGCCTCGGCCTGTGACGGCCGGCCGCACGTGGTGACGGGTCGGTCCGTCCGGTCCCCTGTGCCGGACGGGCCGACCCGTCGTGCCCCGGGATCGCGCCCGGGGCGGTCGGCGGGGCTGCTGGGCAGCCCTGGACGGCCTCGCGGATCGGGGGCCGTCGTGCCGGTGGTGACGTACGTGTCGTCGGGGGCCGTCCAGGCCTCCGCGCGCCCGGCAGAGGGCGACCGGCCGCCCCCTCGCCGCCCGGTCGTCCCCTGGCGGGCACGCGGCATGGCTGTTCTTCCCCCCGTACGTCCTGCCGGGCGGTGCCGTGCCCGACCGATGACTGAGGGGTGCTCAGTCCGGGGGCAGCTCCGACGGCGGTCGAAATTTAGTGCTATCCGGCCATCCCTTGCAAAGCGATATCCGGCCTGCTAGCCCGGGTCGACCGGCAGTTGCAGCGGGCCGGTGGCGAAGGTGTGTGCGCCCGCGGAAGAAGCGATGGCGGGCCCGCGATGGGGCGCACCGTCCGGTCGGCCGTCGCGACCGGCTCCGCCTTCTGCCGCTTGGTGACGGCCTAGCGGGAGGGGTGAGGGGCGGGAGGGGGACGTCAAGGGTTTCCCCGGCGAGGTTCGTGCGGGGATTTCGTACGGCGATTCGGTACGGGGGCTTCGTACGGGGATCCGTACGGGGATGAAGCGGCCCGGCCGACGTGTGCCGGCCGGGCGCGGTCTACGGCTGCGGGCGGGTGCCGGGGACGCCGAGCTGGGCGGCGAGCCAGGGCAGGGCCTGGACGAAGGTGGCGGCGCCGGTCTGCCAGGTGTGCTTGCCGGAGCCGACGGCTGTCGTCGTGCGGATGCCGTCCTTCTTCGCCGCGTCGTTCAGCACCTTGGCCGACTCGATCTGGCCGTGCTCCTCGTCGCCCTGCCCGAAGTACCCGGACACGCCCTGGTACTTGGGGTGGTGGGCGAGGACGGTCACCGGGTCGTGCGCGGACCACGCGGCGGCGTCACCGCCGTAGAGCTCCTGGATCGTGTGGTCCTTGTCGCCGATGTACGGGCCCTTGTCGCCCGAGAAGTCGCCGAAGTGCGTGAAGACGGTGGGGTGTTCGACGGTGAGGTCGAAGGCGCAGGTGCCGCCCATCGACCAGCCGGCCACGCCCCACTTGTGTGGGTCGGTGGCGGCGTTGAAGGTCTTCTGGACGAACGGCGGGACGTCCTTGACCAGGTGGCTCTCGGAGTTGCCGTGCGGGCCGTCCACACACTCGGTGTCCACCCGGAAGCCGCCGGTCGCGTCCACGAAGACGAGGATCGGCGCGAAGCCGTTGTGCTTGGCGGCGAACGCGTCCGCGGTCTTCACCGCGTCGCCGGAGCGGATCCAGTTGTCGGGCGCCGAGAACTCGCCGCCGATCATCTCCAGCACCGGCAGCTTCGGCCGGTTCTGGCTGCGGAACCACGCAGGCGGCAGGTAGACGAGTTCCTGGCGGTGCGCGAAACCGCTGGCGGTGTCCGGGATGTCGACCTGGACGATGCGCCCGGTCTTCGTCTTGCCGTGCATCGAGCCGAGCTGGGCGAGCGTGATCTGGTCCGGCAGCGGGTCGCCGCTCAGCTCGCCGACCGCGTCGCCGATGGTCGGGTAGTAGCCGGTGGCGACGTTGAGGCTGTTGGCCGCCGCGAACAGCGCGAGGACGGCGGCGAGCGGCGCCAGCGCCCGCCGCCACCAGCGGGCGCCGCGCCAGCCGAAACCGAGCACGCTGAACGCCGCGATCGCCACGCCGCTCCACAGCCACACGCCGAACGGGATCGGGTCGGTGATGCCGGACAGGGTCAGCACCCCGACCGCCACGAGCGCGGTCAGGCCCGCCGCCGCCCCGAGGGCGATCGGACCCCACTTGACGCGCCAGGTCCGGTCCCGCCAGCCGACGGCGGTGACGAACAGGGCGACGGCGACGGCCTGCACGGTCCACGGGAACCAGCCGCCGAGCAGCGAGACGTTCATGCGGCGGAGGCTAGGGCGGGGACATGAGAGGGCGCTTAAAGGCTGGTAACGGTCTGATGGTCCGCTGGGTGGCGGCTGGGAGTTCCGGCCTCAGGGCCGGCGGAACAGGGCGGTGAGCAGGAACGGCACGCCGAACAGCGGTGAGTCCGCGGACTGCGCGGCCATCGGGCGGATCTCGACCGGCTCGAAGTCCGCGAAGAGGGCGCGCAGTTCGTCGGGCGCGTAGGCGAGGCCGCCCTCCAGGCCGCCGACGCGGTAGAGGTCCTCGTCGGGCCGCTCCGAACCCATCGCGCCGGCGGCGAAGGCGCTCAGGACGAAGTGGCCGCCGGGCGCGAGGACCCGGTCGAGGAGGGCGAGGTAGCTGACCCTGCGGTGCGGGGGGAGGTGGTGGAGGCAGCCGGAGTCGAGGACGAGGTCGTACCGGGCGTGGGGGAGGGCGACGTCGAAGATGTTCCCGCAGTGGAAGCGGGGGCCGAGCCCGGACTCCGCGGCCCGCTCCTCGGCCCACGCGACGGCGGCGGGCGAGAGGTCGACGGCGTCGACGTCGAAGCCGAGCGAGGCCAGGTGCAGGGCGTTGCGCCCGGGGCCGCAGCCGAGGTCGAGCGCCCGGCCGGCGGGGGCGACGAGGCCGCGGTCGAGGTAGGAGACGAGGTGCTCGTCAGGCTTCGGGACGAAGAACGGCCGCCCGGCGCTCCGGTCGGCGTAGAAGCCGTCCCACCAGGAGGAGGCACCGGACGTCCAGCGGTCGGCGGCCGGGGGGAAGAGGCGGTCGAGGAGGGCGAGGACGTCTTCGGTGGTGCGGATCGTGCGGTTCATGGAGTTGATCTTAGGCGGATGCGAGGGCCCTGAGAAGTGTCAACGGCCCTGGTGGGAAGGGCAGTCGGCGGGTGTCGTGAAGTGTGCCGGAGTAAAGAACTCCCTAAGGATTCCGGGCTATTCGGCGGCGGTTCTCCATTCAGTTTATGGAGGGCCGAAAAAATGAATGGCCGACGGTAAAACCGCTGGCCCCGGGCCCTGTTGACGGAATTCCCGACTGCGATATGGTGCCGCCCGCTCCACCTCCAGTTCCCGTCTCCGCGACCGGCGGAGGCGATCCCCTCCCGATGGACCGGAGAGATCATGGGCTCCCCCTCAAGAAAGCGGGGCGGCAGAACCCGTGCCGCCCTCGTTTCCGCCGCGCTGATCGTGACGGCGGGCACCACCACCGCGTGGGGTGACACCGTCACCACCACCTCGGGCTCCGGCACCAGCCCGCACCACCGCCAGGCCGGCCAGGACTCCGGCGAACTGATGGACTCGCTCCAGTCCTTCAACGACCCGCGCCTCTCCCCGGGCGGCACCGTCACCGCCGGCGCCTACCGCGCGGCCTGGCAGCACGTCCTCGGCATGCCCGTCCGCCAGGCGTCCTACGCCGAGGTCACCACCCAGCCGTACAACGGCGACGCGCAGCACTACCGCGACCACAACGTCTCCAACGGCGGTGCCGGCGGCGGCTACAACACCGGCCGCATCGCCGCCCTCGCCACCGACCCGACCCACCCCGGCGTGGTGTACGCGGGCGGCGCCGGCGGTGGCGTGTTCCGCTCCACCGACGACGGCGCGACCTGGGCCCCGATCGCCGACCACCTGCCCTCGCTGTCCGTCGGCTCCCTCGCCGTCGCCCCCGACGGCGCGCTGTGGCTCGGCACCGGCGAGGCCACCACCGCCTTCGACAACTACCTCGGCACCGGCGTCTACCGCCTCGCCGACCCGAGCCAGGCCGTCTTCGCCCAGTCCGACGCACTCGGCGGCGGCGAACTCGACAACAGCTCCATCCACCAGCTGCGCTTCGACACCGACGCCGGCTACGTCTTCGCCGCCACCTCCCACGGCGTGTACCGGCGGGCCCTCGCCGCCGCCCAGGGCGACCCGTGGCAGAAGGTGCTCGCCCCCTGCGCGGGCACCGGCATCAGCGGCGTGACCTGCGGAGCCGGCTCCTACTACGCCGACCTCGCCAACGACCTGGTGGTGCAGCCCGGTTCCGGCGGCAAGCGGATCGTGGCCAACCTCGCCTGGCGCGGCGGCGCCACGTACAACGGCTTCTACTACTCCGACGACGCCGGCACCACCTGGCACACCGCCAATCCGCAGGGCGGCATCAACCCGGGCGACATCGGCAACACGACGTTCGCGTACTCGGCCGACGGCAGCAAGCTGTACGCCGTGGTCGAATCGCCGGCGCTGTACAACAAGAACCCCGGAGCCAAGGCCCCGTCCAGCATGCTCGGCGGCGTCTACGTCAGCAACAGCGGCGACATCAACGGCCCGTTCACCCAGATCGCCACCTCCAGCGTGCTGGCCAACAGCGGTTCGGCGATGAAGCTCACCGTGATGGGCCCCGGCTACCAGCCCGGCGTGCAGTCCTGGTACGACCAGTCCCTCGCCGTCGACCCGGCCGACCCCGACCACCTCTACCTCGGTCTCGAAGAGCTCTACGAGACCCGCAACGGCGGCGCCACCTGGACCACCGTCGGCCGGTACTGGAACCTCGGCCTGGACTGCTTCAGCTACACCGCCGCGCAGAACACCTGCGACGGCAACGTGATGCACTCCGACCAGCACGCCCTCGCCTTCTCCGGCTGGCCCGGCCGCGCCCCCGAGGTCTACGCCGGCAACGACGGCGGCGTGTACGCCCGCCCGACCACCCAGACCGCACCCGGCTGGCGCAACCTCAACGCGAGCGGCACGCTGCGCACCCTGCAGTACTACTCGGTCGGCGCGGGCACGCTCCCGGGCGGCGGCCAGGCGGTGTGGGGCGGCCTCCAGGACAACGGCGTGTCCCTGTCCGCGCCGAAGGGCTCGACCTACACGTACACCTACCCCGGCACCACCACGCCCGTCACCGAACAGCTCAACGTCCCCGGTGAGATGTCCCAGCCGTTCGGCGGCGACGGCGGCGACCAGCTGGTCAACCCGGCCAACGGCTGCCAGACCGTGGGCGAGTACACCAACCTCGCCATGTCCGTGACCAACAACTGCGGGTACACGGCGAACGACGACGGCACGCCCTCCGGGATCACCTCGATCAGCCCGAACGACCCCAACGCGCGCTTCATCGCCCCGTTCGGGGCCGACGCGAAGGACCCGGGCTACTGGGTCGCCGGCGGCGAGTACGTGTACGCCAACACCAAGACGTGGCAGAGCACTTCGGGTGCCGACTGGCAGCAGCTCGCCGACTCGGGGGCCGGCCACTCGATCACCGCGATCAAGTCGCAGAAGGACGCCAAGGGCAACCACGTGATCTGGGCCGCCTGGTGCGGCTCCTGCAACCCGGGCGCCTCGTTCGCGCGCGGGATCATGACCAACTACGGCGGAAGCTGGCACCAGGTCGCGCTGCCGGCCGCGTTCCCCGTCCGCTACGTCCAGGACGTCGCCATCGACCCGTCCGACCCGACCGGCGCCACCGCGTACGCGGCGATCTCCGGGTTCTCCCGGCACTGGAACGTCGGCCCGGGCGCCGGCTACGGCCACCTGTGGCGCACCACCGACGGCGGCGCGACCTGGCAGGACGTGAGCGGTGCCGACGGCGCGGCCGACCAGCTCGCCGACGCCTCCGCGAACCGGGTGCTCTTCGCCCCGGACGGCACCCTGATGGTCGCCACCGACCTGGGCGTCTTCGTGGACGACGTCCGGACGGACGGCCTCGGCCACTGGAAGCGCCTCGGCCTGGCGGACGCCACGGCGACGGGCAACCTGCCCACGGCGGCGGCGGTCTACCTGACCCCGAGCCCGGACGGCACGTCGCTCTACGTCGCCACCCACGGCCGCGGCATCTGGCAGACGGCGATGCCGTAGCCGGGGGACCGGCCGGGCCGGGGGCGGCGTGGGGCGCCCCCGGCCCGGCTGCGTCATGCACGAAGGCGTATGCCCTTCTCGCGTTTTCTCGCGTTGCGGTCAGCCCGCGAAGTGCGCGCGCAGGGCGGCCAGGCCCGGGACGAACACGCCGCGCAGGAGGGCGGCCGTCGCCTCCTCGTGCTCGGGGGTGACGTCGTAGGTGGCGGCCCACTCGATGAAGGTCGCGTCCAGCTCGGTGACCGCGGTGATCCGCAGGGTGGCGCGGTACGTGTTCAGCTCGAAGGTGCCGTCCGGGAGGCTGTAGGTGTAGCTGCGGCCCTCGTCGTCGTACGCGAGCAGCGTCTCGTCGAGCACCGTCCCGTCCAGGTCGAAGATCCGGACCGCCCCGACGGCGGTGCCGCCCAGGTCGTTGCCGTGCCGGGCCTCGGGCAGGTCCGGGTGCCAGTCGCCGAGCGCGTAGAAGTCCCCGATCAGCTCCCAGACCTTGCCGGCCGGAGCCTCCACCACCGTGCTGACCGTCGTCCCCGCCATGGCCGTTCTCCTTCGTCAGTGCGCTCTCGACCGTTGTGCATCATCCTCGCTTCCACCAGACCCCCTGCGCCACAAGAAAATTGAGGAACCATCAGCTGATCCCGCGCGTTGTGGGCGGCATGACTGACAGACCGGTGACCTTGCGCCCGATAGCCGAGGGCGACCTTCCGATCCTCGAAGTGCTGCTGAGCGACCCGGAGGCGCTCGGCGAGTTCCAGTGGTACGGCTGGCGGGATCCCGGCCGGATGCGCCGCCGGTGGGCCGAGCACGGGCTCCTGGGCGAGGCGCAGTGGATGCTCGCGGTCGCCAGCGGGGGCGAGTTCTGCGGGTTCGTCGCCGCCGAGCGCAAGGGGCTGCTGCCGACGGCGCCGTACTGGAACGTCGGCGTGCAACTGCGCCCGGAGGCGCGCGGCCGGGGGATCGGCACGGAGGCCCAACGGCAGTTCGTGGCTTACCTGTTCGCGCACACCCCGGTGATGCGACTGGAGGCGGACACCGAGGACACCAACCTCGCCGAGCAGCGCGTCCTGGAGAAGCTCGGCTTCACGCGGGAGGGCGTCCAGCGGGCCCTGACCTTCCGCGACGGCGCCTGGCGCGACGTCGTGCGCTACAGCCTCCTGCGGACGGATCTCCGAAGCTAGGGAACGGTGCCCGGCTCCGGGCCGGTGCCCGGGTCGCGGGTGAGGAGGTAGCGGGCGCCCGGGCCGGAGACGGCGGCGCGGTCGCCCGCGTTGTAGAGGGCGCAGCGGGAGAGCGAGAGGCACCCGCAGCCGATGCAGCCGGTGAGCTTGGCCTTGAGCCGTTCCAGCTCGGCGATCTGCTCGTCGATCCGGCTCTGCCAGGAGGTGGCGACGGTGGCCCACTCGGTGCGGTTGGGGACGCGGTCCTCGGGGAGGCGGTCGAGGGCGACGCGGGCCTCGTCGAGGGAGAGGCCGACGCGCTGCGCGGCGCGGACGAAGGCGACGCGGCGCAGCGTGGCGCGGGTGTAGCGGCGCTGGCCGCCGGCGGTGCGGGTGGCGTGGATGAGGCCGAGGCTCTCGTAGTAGCGCAGCGCGGAGGTGGCGAGGCCGCTGCGTTCGGCGAGCTGGCCGATGGTGAGCAGGTCGTGGCGGGTGGGGCCGTGGCCGGGCGCTGCGGTCATGCGGCCCACTCTATCCGTGGACTTCAAACGGACTTCAAGCGGACTTCAAGGGGACCTGAAGCGGGCTTCGGGCGGTTCGGGGGCGCTGGAACCGGGATGAACCCGGTGGTTCCGGACACCCTCGGTGATCGCTTGACTTCAAGCTGGCTTTAAGTTGCACCATCATCGTCATGACGACGCAGACGATGCAGACATCGCACGAGACCCCCGCCGCCCGCTTCGAGGACCTCCCGGCCCTCATGGCGCTGATGACCGGCGACGAGAAGCACGGCCCCGCCGCGACGTCCACCCTGGACGCGCTCTGGGTGCTCTACGACCGGATCCTGCGGGTGACCCCGCAGACGGCCGACGACCAGGACCGCGACCGCTTCCTCCTCTCCAAGGGCCACGGCCCGATGGCGTACTACGCCGTGCTCGCCGCCAAGGGCTTTATCGACCCCGAGGTGCTGCCGAGCTTCGGCGCGTACGACTCTCCGCTCGGCCACCACCCGGACCGCCTGCTGGTCCCGGGCGTCGAGATCGCCTCCGGCTCGCTCGGCCACGGCCTTCCGCTGGCCGTCGGCACGGCGCTCGGACTGCGCGCCCAAGGGCTGCCCGGCCCGGCGGTGTGGGTGCTGCTCGGCGACGCGGAGTTCGACGAGGGCTCCAACCACGAGGCGGTGGCCTTCGCCGGCGCCTACGGGCTGGACCGGCTGCACGCCGTGGTCATCGACAACTCCTCGGCCACGCACGGCTGGCAGGGCGGCATCGCGGCCCGGTTCGCGGCCGAGGGTTGGTCGGCGGAGACCGTCGACGGCCGCGACCACGAGGCGCTGCACGCCGCCTACATCGCCGCGCACCCGGGCCGGCCGCGGGTCGTGGTGGCCCGCGTCGAGCCCAAGAACTCCTGAGCACTACCACTCCCACACGCACAACCTGCCGATACACAAAGGGACTTCACCGATGGAAACCATGCGCGAGCGCTTCTTCGACGTCACGACCGACCTCCTCGACCAGGACCCGCGCGTCGCCCTGGTCCTCGCCGACATCAGTGCTGCCTCCTTCGTCCCGGCGGCCGAGCGCCACCCCGACCGCGTCATCAACGTCGGCATCCGCGAGCAGCTGCTCATCGGCGCGGCCGGCGGACTGGCGCTGACCGGGATGCGCCCGATCGCCCACACCTTCGCCAGCTTCCTCGTCGAGCGGCCCTTCGAGCAGGTCAAGCTGGACCTGGTCCACCAGGGCGTCGGCGCGGTCCTGGTGAGCGCGGCCGGCTCGTACGACTGGCCGGCCGGCGGGCGCACCCACATGTCGCCGGGCGACGTCGCGCTGCTGGACACCCTGCCGGACTGGACCGTCCACGTGCCCGGCCACCCGGACGAGGCCGAGACGCTGCTGCGCCACGCCGTCGCGGACGGCGACCGCAACGTGTACGTCCGCCTCTCCGCGCACCAGAACGAGGCGCCGGTGGCCGTCGAGCCGGGCCGGTTCACCACCGTGCGCGAGGGCTCGGGCGGGGTCGTCGTCGCGGTCGGCCCGATGCTGGACGCGGTGCTGGCGGCCACCGAGGGCCTGGACGTGACCGTGCTGTACGCGGCCACCGTCCGCCCGTTCGACGCGGCCGGGCTGCGCGCGGCGCTGGGCGAGCGCCCGGACGTCGTGCTGGTCGAGCCGTACCTGGCCGGGACGTCCGCGGGCGAGGCGCACGCGGCGCTGGCCGACCGCCCGCACCGGGTGCTGGGCCTCGGCGTGCCGCGCGAGGAGCACCGGCACTACGGCTCGATCCCCGAGCACCTGGCCGCCTACGGCCTGGACGCGGCCTCGCTGCGGGAGCGGATCGCCACCTTCCTGTGGTGACGCCGAAGCGTCACCTGACGAGCACGACCGCCACCGCGTCCGCCCCCAGCCGCACCGCCGCACCGGCCGGCACGGCCGACCCGAACGACGCCACGACCTCCCGCCCATCGCCGCCCAGCGGCAGCGCGGCCTCGCCGGCCCCGAGGTTGACCGCCACCCGGTACGGACCCCGGTGGACGACCAACCACCGCGCCGCCTCGTCGAATTCGACCCGCACCGCGCCGAGGTCCGGGTCGGACAGCTCCGGCCGCTCCCGCCGCAGCCGGATCAACCGCCGGTGCCAGTCGAGCAGTTCGGCGTGCGGGCCGCGCCGCGGCTCGGTCCAGTCGAGCACCGAGCGCAGCACGGTGGCCGGCTCCTGCGGATCGGGGACGGCGTCCGCGTGCCAGCCGTGCTCGGCGAACTCCCGCCGCCGGCCGCGCCGGACGGCCTCGGCGAGATTGGGGTCGGTGTGGTCGGTGAAGTACTGCCAGGGCGTGGCGGCGCCCCACTCCTCGCCCATGAACAGCATCGGGGTGAACGGCGAGGTGAGCACCAGCGCGGCCCCGGCGGCGAGCCGCCCGGCGGGCAGCGAGGTGGAGATCCGGTCGCCGAGCGCCCGGTTGCCGACCTGGTCGTGGGTCTGCAGGTAGCCGAGCAGCCGGTGCCCGGCGCCGGCCGGCGCGAACGGCCGGCCGTGGCTGCGTCCGCGGAAGGCGGACCACGTGCCGTCGTGGAAGTACCCGCGGGTGAGCGCCTTGGCGACGGCGGCGAGCGGCGCCCGCGCGAAGTCGCCGTAGTAGCCCTGGGATTCGCCGGTCAGCGCCGCGTGCAGGGCGTGGTGGAAGTCGTCGCTCCACTGGGCGGTGAGGCCCTGGCCGCCGGCCTCGCGCGGGGTGGTGGTGTGCGGGGTGTTGAGGTCGGACTCGGCGATCAGGAACAGCGGGCGGTTCGTGGCGACCGCCAACTTCTCGACCTCGCCGGACAGTTCCTCCAGGAAGTGCACGGCCCGGTCGTCCGCGAGGGCGTGTACGGCGTCCAGGCGCAGCCCGTCGATCCGGTAGTCCCGGAGCCAGGAGAGCGCACTGCCGATCAGGTACGCCCGCACCTCGTCGGAGCCCGGCGCGTCCAGGTTGATCGCGGAGCCCCACGGGGTGTGGTGCCGCTCGGTGAAGTAAGGACCGTACGCGGGAAGGTAGTTGCCCGATGGGCCGAGGTGGTTGTGGACGACGTCGAGGATCACCCCGAGGCCCGCGCGGTGCGCCGCGTCGACGAAGCGCTTGAGCCCCTCGGGCCCGCCGTAGGGCTCGTGGACGGCCCATAGGCTGACACCGTCGTAGCCCCAGCCGTGCTTGCCGGGGAACGGGCAGACCGGCATCAGCTCGACGAAGTCGACGCCCAACTCGGCCAGGTGGTCGAGGTGTTGGGTGGCGCCGTCGAACGTGCCGCGGGCGGTGAAGGTGCCGACGTGCAGTTCGTAGACCACCGCCCCGGGCAGCGGGCGTCCGCGCCGGCCGGTGCGCGACCAGCGGAACGCGGCGTGGTCGACGGCCCGGCTGGGCCCGTCCGGGCCGTGCGGCTGGCGGGCGGAGCGCGGGTCGGGCAGCGGGCGGCCGCCGTCGAGGCGGAAGGCGTAGTCGCCCTCCGGCGCCTCGCCGGCCCACCAGCCGTCCCGGTCGGGGTGGCGGGCCAACGCGTGGGTGACGCCGTCGACTTCGACCTCCACCCGGTCGGCGGCGAAGGGTGCCCACACCTCGTACGGCCTCACGCGCGGCCCCTCCTCGTCAGCAGGGCCACGGGGTACGTCGCCAGCAGGTCCGCGGCGGGCACCGGGCCCGCCGGGTGCGTCCGGTGGGTCAGCGCGTCCGTCCAGGGCCCGCCCGCGGGCAGGTCGAGGAAGGTGTCCCGCCAGCCGCCGGAGTGCGCGAGGCCGTACGGGAGGCGGGTGACGGCGGTGATCAGGTCGTCGCCGCGGGCGAAGGCCAGCAGGTGGTCGGAGGCGAGGTCGGTGGCGGGCAGCGGCCGGTAGGGGCCGAGCGGGCGGGAGCGCCGCAGGTGCAGGGCGGTCGCGGTGAGGTGGAGCTTCTCGCGGGCGAGGTCGCCGGGGCGCGGGGTGGCGGCGTCGGTGAGCCGGACGGCGAGCGCGCCGAGGTCGACGACGCCCCGGTTGTCGGGGTCGACGAGCGTGTACAGCGGCTCCTCGCTGCCCTGGTAGAGGTCGGGCACGCCGGGCACGGTGAGGTGCAGCAGCGCGGCGGAGAGCGTGTTGGAGCGGGCGTACGGTGCGATCGCGTGCACCTGGCCCTCGATGCGGGGGAGCAGGCCGGGGTTGTCGTACACGGCGCGGGCGCGGTCGGCGAGCGCCTGCTCGAAGCGGGGGTCGGGGGCCGTCCACGACGTGTGCAGCTTGGCCTCACGGGCGGCCTTGAGGAGGGCGGCGACGAGACGCTCCTGATCGATCGGCCAGGCGGCGACGAGGGTGTGCCACAGCAGCCAGTCGCCGTCGCGGTCGCCGCCGGGCCCGGCGGCCGCGGACCACGCGGCGGCCTCGGCGGCCCACGCCTCGGGCTGCTCGGCGAGCACGGCGAGGCGGGCGCGGGCGTCGGCGCTGCGCTTGGTGTCGTGGGTGGAGAGCACGGTCATGCTGTGCGGCCAGGCGCGTTCCAGGTAGCGGCACCAGTCGTGGAAGCCGGCGGGGTGCAGCCCGGGGCGGGCCGGTTCGCCGCCGACCTCGTTGAGGCCCGGCAGGGCGTTCCACCGGTAGAACGCGGTGTCCTCGACGCCCTTGGCGGCGACGGCGGCGGCGGTCTGGGCGAAGCGGGCGCAGAACTCGTCCTTCTCCGGGCCGCGCCCGAGCTCGCCGAGGGCGAGGGCGGCGACCAGGTGATCGGTGGGGTCCGCCCTGCCGTCGAGCAGCTCGCGCAGGTACGCGTCGTCGGCGCCATCGCCGGGCCGCACGTAGGGCCGGTAGACCGGGTACCCGGTGAGCAGCCGCTCCAGCGAGGCGCGCAGCTGCCAGGGCGCGTGGTCGGCGTGCGCGGGCTCGGCGGCCCCGACCCGTACCGCGAGCCGCACCAGCCGGTCGACCTCGGCCGCGAGCTCGCCGCGCGGCCCGGTCATCTCGGCCCGCCCGCGCAGGGCCGCGGCGACGGCCGGGTGGGGGTCCTGGCAGAGGTCGGCGGGGGCGGAGGAGCCGTGCAGGAACGTTTCGTACGCCGCGGTCAGCCGGGCGGCGCCGGTGTGGTCGGTGAGCACGCCGTCGATGCGGCGCAGCGCGTCGTACCCGGTGGTGCCGGCGCACGGCCAGTCGGCGGGCAGCCGCTCGTCCCCGGTGAGGATCTTCTCGACGACGGTGTAGGCGCCGCCGGTGGCCGCGGCGAGGCGCTGGAGGTAGCCGCGCGGGTCGGCGAGCCCGTCGGGGTGGTCGATCCGGAAGCCGTCGAGGACGCCGTCGGCGTGCAGCCGCAGCAGCAGGGCGTGGGTGGCGTCGAAGACCTCGGGCTCCTCGACGCGGACGGCGATCAGCTCGTTGACGGTGAAGAAGCGCCGGTAGTTGAGCTCGGTGCGGGCGAGGCGCCACCAGGCGAGGCGGTACCACTGGCGGGCGAGGAGCTCGGCGAGCGGCAGGTGCGCGGTGCCGGGTCGCAGCGGCAGGGCGTGGTCGTGGTAGCGCAGCACGTCGCCGTCCACGACCAGCTGGTCCAGGACGGATCCGAGGCGCCCGCCGAGCAGCGGCAGCAGCACGCGGCCGCGTCCGGGGGCGTCGGCGGGGCCGGGCTGGGCGGCCCAGTCGATGTCGAACCAGCGCGCGTACGGCGAGTCCGGCCCGTCGCGCAGGACCTCCCACAGCTGCCGGTTGAGCCGCTCGGGGACGGGCACGGCCATGTGGTTGGGCACGATGTCGGCGAGCAGCCGCAGGCCGTGCCGGTGCGCGGCGGCGGCCAGTTCGCGCAGGGCCTCCTCGCCGCCGAGCTGTTCGCTGATCCGGCCGTGGTCGACGGTGTCGTAGCCGTGGGTGGAGCCGGGGGCGGCCTCCAGCAGCGGGGAGAGGTGGAGGTGGGAGACGCCGAGGGCGGCGAGGTAGGGGACGGCGGCGGTGGCGTCGCGGAGGGTGAAGCCGGGCTGGAGCTGGAGGCGGTAGCTGGCGGTCGGCGCCCAGGACGGGGGGACACTGGCGGCCGGGCGGGTCTGCGCGGGCTCGGCGGCGGAGGTCATAGCTCCATGAGTACCCGGGGGAGCCCGCCGCCAAGACCCGCTGCTGACCCGAACAGGTGACCGCCGCCGGGTTCACGCCGGGCGCTGGAGCACCATGAGCGACCGGTCGGTGAGCCACAGGCAGTCCCCGGCCTTGACCCGGGCGCCGGTGCCGGGGGCGGGCAGCCGGGGCTGCGCGGTGTCCACCACGACCTGCCACTCCTGGCCGTGGTCGGCGGGGACGGTGAACTCCAGCGGCTCGAAGTGGGCGTTGAACATGAGCAGGAAGGAGTCGTCGACGATCCGCCCGCCGCGCCGGTCGGGCTCGGAGATCGCGTAGCCGTTGAGGAAGACGGTGAGCGACTTGGCGTAGCTGGCGCCCCAGTTGCGTTTGGTCATCTCCTCCCCGCTCGGCGTGAACCAGGCGATGTCGGTGAGGTCGTCGTAGCCGCCGGAGGCCGTCGTCCCCGCCGCGGCCCGCCCGGAGACCGGCTGCCCGGAGACCGGCCGGCCGTGGAAGAAGCGGCGGCGGCGGAAGACCGGGTGGTCGCGGCGCAGCCAGATCATCCCCTGGGTGAACTCCAGCAGCCGCGCCTGCGGCCCGTCGTCCTGCGGCCAGTGCACCCAGGTGAGCTCGTTGTCCTGGCAGTAGGCGTTGTTGTTGCCGTGCTGGGTGCGGCCGAGCTCGTCGCCGTGGGAGAGCATCGGCACGCCCTGGGAGAGCATCAGGGTGGCGATGAGGTTGCGCTGCTGGCGGGCTCTGAGCTCCTCGACGGCCGGGTCGGTGCTCGGGCCCTCGACGCCGCAGTTCCAGGAGCGGTTGAAGGATTCGCCGTCCCGGTTGTCCTCGCCGTTGGCCGCGTTGTGCTTCTCGTTGAAGGAGACGAGGTCGCGCAGGGTGAAACCGTCGTGGCAGGTCACGAAGTTGATGGAGGCGATGGGCCGGCGGCCGTCGTCCTGGTAGAGGTCGGAGGAGCCGGTGAGCCGGGAGCCGAACTCGGCGAGCGCGGCGGTCTCGCCGCGCCACAGGTCGCGCACGGTGTCCCGGTACATGCCGTTCCACTCCGTCCACAGCGGCGGGAAGTTGCCGACCTGGTAGCCGCCCTCGCCGAGGTCCCAGGGCTCGGCGATCAGCTTGGCCTGGGAGACGACCGGGTCCTGCTGGACGAGGTCGAAGAAGGAGGAGAGCCGGTCGACCTCGTGGAACTGCCGGGCCAGGGTGGCGGCGAGGTCGAAGCGGAAGCCGTCGACGTGCATCTCGGTGACCCAGTAGCGCAGCGAGTCCATGATCAGCTGGAGCACGTGCGGGCTGCGCATCAGCAGGCTGTTGCCGGTGCCGGTGGTGTCCTCGTAGAACCGCTGGTCCTGGGCGAGCCGGTAGTAGGAGACGTTGTCCAGGCCGCGCAGCGAGAGCGTGGGGCCGAGGTGGTTGCCCTCGGCGGTGTGGTTGTAGACGACGTCGAGGATCACCTCGATGCCGGCCGCGTGCAGCGCCTTGACCATCGACTTGAACTCCTGCACCTGCTGGCCGCGGTCGCCGGTGGAGGAGTAGGAGGAGTGCGGGGCGAAGAAGCCGATCGTGTTGTAGCCCCAGTAGTTGGCGAGGCCGAGGTCGCGCAGCCGGTGGTCGCGGACGAACTGGTGCACCGGCATCAGCTCGATCGCGGTGACGCCGAGCTTGGCGAGGTGCTCGATCACCGCCGGGTGCGCGAGGCCCGCGTAGGTGCCGCGGATCTCCTCGGGGATGCCGGGGTGCAGCCGGGTGAGGCCCTTGACGTGCGCCTCGTAGATGACGGTCCGGTGGTAGTCGGTGCGCGGCGGGTGGTCGGTGCCCCAGTCGAAGTAGGGGTTGATGACCACCGAGTGCATCGTGTGCGGGGCGGAGTCGAGGTCGTTGCGGCGCTCGGGGGCGCCGAAGTGGTAGCCGTAGACGGACTCGTC
Organism: Kitasatospora sp. NPDC093558; assembly: GCF_040683475.1. Lineage (NCBI taxonomy): Bacteria > Bacillati > Actinomycetota > Actinomycetes > Kitasatosporales > Streptomycetaceae > Kitasatospora > Kitasatospora sp. NPDC093558. The sequence continues at coordinate 18,126 of NZ_JBFBDY010000072.1, forward strand.
CCAGTCGATGTGCCCGCTCATCGCCTTGGCGTACGGGTCCAGGAGCAGCTTGGCGCTGTTGTGCCGCTGGCCGAGCCCCGGGTTGTACGGCCCGTGGACGCGGAAGCCGTAGCGCTGGCCGGGCTGGACGCCCGGGAGGTAGGCGTGGCGCACGAAGGCGTCCGTCTCGCGCAGCTCGACCGCGCTCTCCGAGCCGTCCTCGTCGATCAGGCACAGCTCGATCCGGTCGGCGCTCTCGGAGAACACCGCGAAGTTGGTGCCGGCCCCGTCGTAGGTGGCGCCGAGGGGGTAGGGCTTACCGGGCCAGACCTGCATGGGAGTCCTCAACTTCCTTGGTTTTAAAGGAATCTGACGTCAAGTCCAATAATCGCGGGCTGTCTTCCCGGCCGTGCGGCCGGGCATGTGCGGCGTGCGCGTGCCGTGACGCACGGCACAGTCCGCATACTCCCCGACCCGTCCCCCGGTCGGCGGGACCCGTGCCCTGCGTTAGCCCGAACGGGCGTCCGGGCGGTATTCCTCCGATTAAGCGCCGTCCTGTGACGGCCTCCGATTAAGCGCCGTCCTGTGACGGATGGGTCTGCTGATGCGTCCGTGCCCCCTCGGGCAACCGGCTGCGGACGGCTCTCGGCGAGCAGTACCCTTGATCGTCGGGCCGCCCCCGGCGCCCGTGGCGGACCATCAGCGGACCGGCCGGGTGTCGCCGGTGGGGTGCAGGCCGGGTCCCGGCAGGACCGAAGGCAGTACCCGGAAACAATCGGATGAGGTGGCGCATGGTGTTCCCCGCCGGCGGCCGTGGCGCAGGGCCCGACGGCCCCGACCGGGGCGGCGCCCGCAGCGAGGCGCCCACGGTGGTCATGCGCCCCACCCTGACCGGCCGCTCCCTGGTGCCCGCCCAGGGCGGGCCGGTGGAGGTCCCCGCCCTCGCCTGGTCCGGCTCCGAGTGGGAGGACGCCTACCAGCGCGTGCGCCTGTCCGGGCGCGCCTACGTCTGGCTCAACCTGGTCGAGCAGCGGCTGCGCTCCCTCGTCGACGAGGTCCTGCACCCCATCTACGCCCCCGCCCACGGCGAGGACTGGGTCACCGCCGCCGCGGGCCCGGCCGGCGAGGAGTGGGCGCACCGGGCCGGCGCCGTCCGCGAGGTCAGCCGCCGCAAGGGCTACCTGCTCGACCCCGCCGACGACGACCCGCTGGTCTTCCTCACCCTGCCCCAGCTGCGCGAACTCATGGTCCAGCACTGGCCCTGCTTCGAGCCCTACCTCGCCGACCGGCGCGAGATCGAACTCGCCCTGGACGAGCTGGAGGTGGCCCGGCACGTGGTCTCCCGCAACCGCGTCCTCACCCAGACCGTCCTCGCCCAGACCGAGCGCGCCGCCGCCCGCCTGCTCGCCCTCCTCGACGGCGGCACCGGCGGGGTGCCCGCGGACGTCGTCGAGTCGCTCGTCGCCGGCCGGTACGCGGACGTCGTCGCCGTGCACGCCGACCGCGTCCGCCTCCAGCGCGACCTGCCCGTCGAGGACCTCCTGGACGGCGCCCGGCGACTGGACGCGCTCGGCATCGGCCTCGGCATGCTCTGCCAGAACTACACCGGCAAGCGCCTGGTGCGCCTGGCCGGCGAGGGCTGCCGCGTGCGCCTGCTGTTCCTCAACCCGGCGAGCAGCGCCGTTCGCCGACGCGAGCGCGAACTCGGCCTCGGGCGCGGCGAGTTGTCCCGCTCGATCGAGATGAACATCATGCACGTCCGCCGGGTCAGGGCCAGGCTGCGCGACCCGGGCGGCTTCGAGATCCGGGTCTTCGACGAGACCCCGCGCTTCACCGCCTACCTCGTCGAGGGCCCCCGCCCGGACGGCCGCGGCGGGTGCCGCGCCGGCCGCGACCTCGGCGTCATCCAGCCCTACCTGCGCCGCGCCCGCGGCATGGAGTCCCCCGCGCTCGTCCTGCGCGGCGGCGCCGGGCAGCAGCCCGGCGGCACGGAGGCGGGGCTGCTGGAGGTCTACCGCGAGGAGTTCGAAGGGATCTGGGGGGACTCCCGGCCCGTATCGTGAGAAACCTGCTGGTGGGACGGACGTGGACGCTGCCAGACTGCGCGCCGTGAACGATCACCCCGTCTGGAGCCTGCGCCCCGCCACCCCCGCCGACGTCGAACCCGTCGCCGAGCTCAGGGCCCGCGTCATGCGCGCCGACCTCGAACGCCTCGGCCGCTACGACGAGCACCGGGTCCGCCAACGGCTGCGCGACGGCTTCCCCGCCGGGCACATGTCGATCGTGCTGGTCGGCGGCGCCTTCGCCGGCTCCGTCACCGTCCGCCCCGCCGAGGGCGGCGGCCGCTGGCTGGAGCACTTCTACCTCGCCCCCGAGCACCAGGGCCGGGGCCTCGGCAGCGCCGTCCTGCGCCACGTCCTCGCCGAGGCGGACGCGGCCGGCGAGCCCGTGCGCCTGGACGTCCTGCAGGGCAGCGCCGCTCGGCGCCTGTACGAGCGCCACGGCTTCGTCCTCGAACGCGAGGACCCGGTCGACGTCTTCCTCGTCCGCGGGCCGGCCGGCACTCGGTGAAGGAACGCTTCGCCATCTGAGATGGCCTCAGGCGGCCCGCCCGTGGTAGGCATAGCCCCCGTGATGATCACGGGGGACGAGGCCGTACTGCGCCTCGAGCAACTGCACCGCACCTACGGAACCGGCCCGGAGGCCGTCCACGCGCTCAGGGGGTTGGACGTCGAGTTCGCGCGCGGCACCTTCACCGCCGTCATGGGCCCCTCGGGCTCCGGCAAGAGCACCCTGCTCCAGTGCGCCGCCGGCCTCGACCGGCCCGACACCGGCCGCGTCACCCTCGACGGCACCGACCTCGCCGCCCTGACCGAGACCCAGCTCACCGTCCTGCGCCGGGAGAAGCTCGGCTTCGTCTTCCAGGCCTTCAACCTCGTCGGCTCGCTCACCGCCGAACAGAACGTCGGCCTGCCGCTGCGCCTCGCCGGCCGCCGCCCCGACCGCGAACAGGTGCACCGCGCCCTCGCCCAGGTCGGCCTCGGCCGGCGCACCGGCCACCTGCCCTCCCAGCTCTCCGGCGGCCAGCAGCAGCGCGTCGCGATCGCCCGCGCCCTCATCGCCCGTCCCCGGGTGCTGTTCGCCGACGAGCCCACCGGCGCCCTCGACAGCTCCAGCAGCCGCGACGTCCTCGCCCTCCTGCGCGACCTCGTCGACCGCGAGGGCCAGAGCACCGTCATGGTCACCCACGACCCGGTCGCCGCCTCCTACGCCGACCGCGTGCTCTTCCTCGCCGACGGCCGCCTCGTCGACGACCTGCCCCGCCCGAGCGCCCAGCAGGTCGCCGAGCGCATGACGGCCCTGGAGACGACGGCCCTGGAGACGGCGGCCCTGGAGACGACGGCATGAGTCTTGCGCTGCTGGCCCCCGTCGCCACCGCGAGCCTGCGCCGCCGCAAGGCCGCCTTCGCGGGCTCCTACGTCGCCCTCACCCTCGGTGTCACCCTCGTCGCCACCACCGGCACCCTCCTCGACGACACCGCCGGCGACGACTCCCCGCTCGGCGCGCCCTCGCTGCACAAGGTGCTCACCTTCACCGCCGGCATGGCCGCCTTCGTCGCCGTCTTCGTCGTCGCCGGCACCTTCGCCTTCGCCGTCGCCCAGCGCCGCCAGGAGATCGCGATGCTGCGGGCCGTCGGCGCGACGCCCCGCGAGGGCGTGCTGCTGATCCCCGGCGCGGCCGCCGCCGTCGCCCTCGCCGCCGCCGTCGCC
>NZ_JBFBDY010000073.1:0-16500 GCF_040683475.1 Kitasatospora sp. NPDC093558
GGGGGTCCGGTGTGGGGGGGTCCGCCCGCTCGCGCGTCGCTCACCCCAACGGAGCTTCCGTCTATCCGGCCACACCCCCCGATGGCCAGCCACTTCACAAGATCACGCTGACCTTGCAACAGCCCTGGCCATCGGCCTGCCCTGCCACCAGTCCGAGCAACCGAAACGGCCCGCCAGATGAACCGACGGACCGTCACGACGGATCGAGGCTAGACCGCTCGTAGGTGGGTGGGCTTCTCATCCACCACAAGGGCAGCAAGATCATTAACCTGCCGCTGGAGTTCGGTCAGTTTCGTCCGAAGCTCGTCGTCAGCAACAGCCGCCAAGTCATCCGGGTCAATTGCCTGAATGCTCTTGGCAGTGGTGCTCAGCGCCTTCGAGAACCTAGTGCGCTGCTCGCGAAGCTGGACATCCGGGTCTGCCTCGACGATCTGAGTCGTCAGCATCTGAACGGTCTCGTACGCCTCCGCAACTGCCTCTGGCGTAGCTTGCGGGTCGTCCACCACAGCTAGGAGCTTCGCAGCCTTTTCTCGCGCCTTCGAAGGCAGTTCGAGTGTCTGGCCAGCCGGCGTCCGCACCCTTCCCTCATCCGCTACGTGGCGGACGTACTCGGCGCGCTCAGCTTTCCGGGCCTCGACTGCACTCTCCTTACGGAAGACCGGATCACGGGCGATGGTCCGGGCCAGAGCGACACGCAGTTCACCATCGTTGCGAGCGCGTTCCAACAGTGCGGTTCGCGCAGCTTCGGCAGTGCTCGCATCCGCCAGGATCGCGGCCTTCATCGCCCCGGGGCTCCCTGCCGCATAGATCACCTTCCGGACGCTGATACCCGCCTCTTTTGCGCCAGCTACCAACGCCTCGGCCCGGTCCGGGTTGACCCGACCGGCGGTGAAGCACTCTGCCCACGTCTTGGCGTCCGGAAGCACCACGTCTACGCCTGGCTTGAGCTGGTCAAATCCGGGAAGGCCGTGCTTCTCGACCCCCTTCTCCCAAGCCCGGTAGTAACGCATGACACGGGGCGTCGCCCAACCAATGCGGCGCGCGAATTCCGCCGGAGACACCTTCTCGACCGAGCTACCGTCAACCGCGCCACGTCGATCGCTCTCCTGCCCCCCTTCGCCCCTGCTCAACTCCACGTTCCGGGCGACCTTCAACGCCCAAACCCAGCCGCCGGACTTCCCCACTGTCCTCAACTCAAGCGCGTCACGGTCCACCGGGTTCGCGAGGTCGAGGCTGGGCTCTTCCGCCCGAGAGGCCGCCTCTAGATCGTCGGAAGGATCACGCCATAGCGGTTCTTGGACAGCGTCGATCGGCTCAGCTGAAAGCGACTGCTGCTGAAGGTCGGCAACCGTGCGACCAAGCTGCTCGGCGACCAGGCTGATGGTTTCGTCGTCGTCTGCGATTAGACGCACAAGCGCGTCAATGCTGTACCCCAGCCCTCGGGTCGGCTTGGCGGTCACGAACGACTCGAAGGACGTGTGCGTAACTTGCTCACCGCGAGGGGTAGTGAAGTTTCGCCACGATCCTTCCTCGATCACCTGACGGACCAACCCGGGAACGGATTCCATGCCGTTCAGGGTGGACCGCATGGATGAACTGAGCGCATTGACCAAAACCGCGTTCCCAGCAGGGGTGTGGATCTCGTTCATTTCTTCTGTTCCTCCTTGATCGCATCGTCGAGCACCGCCAGGCGCTTCTTAAGCTGGTCAAGGGTTGCGATCTTGACGTTGTTATTGAGATTCTCGTTCAGCTCGTTGTTGATGTGCGCGTATGGGCGGTTCGTAATGAGTGCCAGTCGAGCGACCTTCCTGTGGATTAGCTTCCGCAGGGCGGTCTTCTGATCTCCGAGGGTCTCCTCTTCCTTGCCAGTAGCACGCTGCTCAGGGAGCACCATGTCGCCGTGGAACTTCCCAGCGGAGCTCAGAAACCCGGCTGCCCATTCAGCAGTCACACCCATCGGGGTCGCCCCAAACTGATCCAGCATAGTCTGGGCGCGGTCCAGCTCTTCGGTGGTGAACTTGGAGCCATTGGCGATGGTCGCGTGGTGAGTCGCCGCCGAGGAGCCGACTGTCTCATATGCAGGGAAGATACCGTCGCCGGCACCATGGTTGTCCTGCCCCTCGCGAACCTTCTTCTCCTGGTCGGCCAGTACCGCATCAACCGTCTTCTCGATGTCCTGCGCATACGCGATAAGGACATCGATCGATGGAATGAACAACCGTGCCGTCGTGGGGTCGTCCTCGCCTCGCAACCGAACGAATCGTCCAACGACCTGGGTGAAGAACATCCGTGTCCGCACTCGGGAGGCGTAGACGCCGACACCCAGGCGAGGAATGTCGACCCCCTCAGCAATCATCTGTACAGCGATGATCCAGGGCGCAGCCCCCCTGGCGAAATCCTTGATGACATCGGAGGCATTCGGTTCATCGGAGATGGCGACTGGGATAGGAGCACCCACGATCCGTTCGAGGATCTTGGCGTAGGCGTTCGCGGCGAACTGATCGCTGGCGATCACCAAGCCGCCAGCATCCGGGGTGTCAATGCGCATCCGCAGGAGAGCACTGTGGGCCTCCACCAGCACAGAGGGAATCCACTCGCCGTTGGGGTCGAGGGCGGCCTTCAGCGCCGGAGGCACCTCGTCCTTGTCAGCCTCGCTCAGGTCAACAGAGATGACAGACATCTGTCCGGCGCGACGCCACTTCGACTCCCCGTCCATCGCCGGGAAAACCGCTGGCCGGACGACCCCGCCATCAGCAAGGGCCATACCATAGTCGTAGTTGTAGCTCGGCGCGGCGCGGCGCTCTTCGTCGTACTTGACGAACGGAATCGCTTTCCCGTCCGTACGGAACGGCGTGCCGGAAAGCAGGAGGCGCCGGGTCGCGTGCTCGAACGAATCCTTCAGGGCTTCGCCCCAAACCAGATCTTCGCCGTCGCCTGCGTGGTGGATCTCATCGAAGATCACGAGCGTGTGCTTCACAGCGCTGAGCCTCTGCCAGAGGAGCGGGGCGGAGGCGATGGCCTGGTAGGTCACGACGACGCCGTCGAAGTCGCCGGCGACTGCGCCGTTCTTGTTCACAAAGACATGGTCGAGCTTGACTCCCTTCCGCGCTCCAGCCTCGGCCCACTGGCGACGCAGGTGCTTGGTGGGGACGACGACCACGATGTTCGTGATGACGCTGCGCTCAATGAGATCCTTGGCGATGGTCAGAGCGAAGGTGGTCTTTCCGGCCCCGGGAGTAGCGACTACGAGGAAGTTACCGTTCTCGCCGCCGTTGCGGGAGTGGTAGCGCTCGCGGGCTTCCTGCTGCCAGTCGCGGAGGTCGGAGGCGTTCGCCATTGAGTTCGGTCCCTTCTGCAAGTTGCACCTTGGGCAGAGCGCCTGCCCATTGATCACATCGGTCGGGCCGCCCTTGGACCACGGCTCCACGTGGTCCCCATGCCACCCAGGCTCCAACTCCAAGCCGCAGTTGACGCAGCGCCCATCGGCCGCGAGGAACAGTGCAACTCGTTCCGCACTGTTGAACGATCGGCGGCGGTCGCGGGACTCTTCGGAGACTCCTGCCATAACGTCGGAGGGTATCGGCCTGCTCCGACAATCGGCGCCGCATCGAGGAGAATTGACCATCCATCGCCACCACTTCGGGGAACATCAGCCGTGATCACCATCGCCAGCTGCGCCCCTGCCACACAGGACCTCGATGAAGGGATGGGATCCGCGGGATGGGCATGGGCGCCGGTATCCGCTGCTCGCGCTGGTCAGGGTGGCGGCCTGCGCGGTGGTGGCCGGGGCCCGTTCGTGCGCGGCGATCGGCCAGTGAGCGGCGGGTTCCGCAGCACACGCTGGAGCGGCTGGGGCTTCCGTCGCGCGGTGTGCTGGGTGTGCGGCCGGCGGCGTCCATGGAAACCGTGCGCCGTGTGGCCGAGAGGGTCCGCTCTGGCGCGGCGCGGAGCCGAAGGCCATCCGGCGCAGCCTTACCCTCCCCCAGCACCAGCGAACACGCCGCACAGAAGGCGCGAGCGACATGCCTCCGCTGGTGCACGGCACTGACGAGCCGTGCAAGACGAGGGCACATCCAGGGCACATGCGGGCGGAAAACGGCGCTGACCAGTGAAAACTCGTGACATGAGTTTTCACTGGTCAGCGCCATGATCGCCACAAAATTGCAGGTCAGCGCGACGCTCGTGCAGTACGTGAACTACCGCTGACGCCCGTCGGCCGGTCCACGGCGGCACGGCGAAGGCCCCGGTCCTGGGTGCGGGACCGGGGCCTTCGTCGTGGTGCGGCGCGGCACCACCGGTGGGATCAGCCGGCGGTGGGGTGGGGGTGGACGGTGGTGCGGGCCGCCGCGGAGTCGGCCAGGGCCTCGGCCTTGGCCTTCAGGGAGGCAAGCTGCTCGTTCACGTCCTGGGTGGCCGTGGACGGGAGCTTCGGCGGGGACGGAGGCGTCACCGGGGGCACGGTCACCGGCAGCGAGGGCAGCGACGGGGGCGCCGGCAGCGAGCCGAGCAGGCCCGACAGGAGGTTGGTGACGGTCGTCAGCAGCTCGCCCACGACGCCGGGGACGGAGGAGGTCAGGCCCGACAGCAGACCGGTGACCGTCTTGATGATGTCGCCGAGGGTGCCGGACAGGTCGGGGGTGGCGGGGAGGGCCGGAACGCTCGGGGCGGGGACGCTGGGGACCGGAACGCTCGGGACCGGAACGCTCGGGACGGGGACGCTGGGGACCGGGACGCTCGGGAGCGGGTCCGCGACCGGGGCCGAGACGACGGGGGTACGGGGGGCCGCGGCGCCGTTGCCCGCGGCGATGGCCGGTGCCGAGACGACCGGTGTCAGCGCGAGGGCTGCGGTCAGCGCGGCGGCCATCCAGGTGGCACGCATGGGTACTGCTTCCTCTCAGTGCGAGTCGGGCGGGATCGCCTGACTCACACCGTGGGGCAGCCCCCCGGACGCAGCCACCGCACGTACGCCGAACGGTGGCGCGGCGGCCCGTGCCACCGGCGTGGCTCAACCCGCCGTCACCGCCCAGCCGTCGGTGCTGCGGTGGGCGCCGAGGCCGACCGCGTCGAACTCGTCCGTCCGCTCCCCCTCCGCCCTCGCGCCGAGCTGCCGCAGGGCCCGGGAGATCGGGCTGCCGTCCGGTGCGAAGGGCTCGAACGCACTGGTGAGCGGCCCGAGTTCGAGCCGGCCGTCGGACCACACGGCGGCGCGCTGCGTACCGGTGCCACCGAAGAAGTCGGCCTCGACGCAGGCGATCGGGCCCGCCTTGGACCAGGCCGCGAGCCGCAGTTCGAAGCCCTCGGGGTGCCAGGCGAAACCCGCGCCGCCGTCGGACTTGCCCTCGTCACCGCCGGAGCGGAAGGCGGACAGGAACGCGGGAGTGGCCGGGATCAGCGCCAGCCCCTGGGCGAGCGGCGCCACCCGGGCGACCGGCACCTCGGCCGCCGCCACCGTCAGCAGCTCCAACGGGCCGATCAGCGCCTGGAGTTCATACGACATGCCGGACATCGTGTCTCACGGCGCCGACAACCGGCCCGGAATTTATGATTCCGTGCCCGTCCGGAGTCCGCACAGGTGCCCGAACTCCCCCACCCGGCCCCTCGCCCAGCCCCGCGCCCGACCCCCGCCCGAGCCCCCGCAGGCCCCCGCCCGGCCTCGCGCGCCCGGCCCCGCACCACCGCACACCGGCACGCCGACGGGCCGATGCGCGGTCACCCGGGCGGGCGCGCGCCGCATGCGGCGCTCCGGGCAGACGGGTGAACTGGCCGGGTACGGCCCGCCCCGGAGCCCGCCCCGGAGCCCGCCCCCGGAGCCCGTACCAGGACGAGGCCCCCGTACCGGAGGAGGACCCGGATGAGTTCCACGGACGCGCCCTCACCCCACCCGGACGGCCCACGCGCCGGCCCCGCCACCCGGGAGCGCGGCGGAGCGGTGGCCGCCCGGGTCGCCGCCGCCCCGCGGATGTCCTGGCTGACGCTCGCCCTGATGACGACCAGCTCGGTCGCCAGCCTGCGGTCCGCCCCGACCATGGCCGTCTACGGCCTGGCCTGCGTCTTCCTCTACCTCGTCCCGGCGCTCGTGTTCCTGCTGCCGACCGCGCTGGTCTCCGCCGAGCTGGCGTCCGGCTGGGACGGCGGCGTCTACCGCTGGGTGTCGGAGGGCCTGTCGAAGCCGCTCGGCTTCCTCGCCGTCTGGTGCCAGTTCGCGATGACGATCTTCTACTACCCGTCCCTGCTGGCCTACGTCGCCTCCACGATCGCGTACGTGGTGAACCCGAGGCTGGCCGGCAACGGCCCGTACACCGCCCTGGTGATCATGGTGCTGTACTGGACCGGCGTCTGGGTCTCCTCGCGCGGGACGAAGGCGGTGGCCGGCCTCTCCTCGATGGGCCTGGTGATCGGCACGCTGATCCCCGGCACGCTGCTCGTGGTGCTCGGCTTCGTCTTCCTCGGCGAGGGCAACGCCTCCGCCGCGCCGATGGACGGCGCGCACCTGTTCCCGCAGTGGACCGGCCTGGCCAGCCTCGTGCTGATCGTCAACAACTTCCTCAGCTACTCCGGCATGGAGATGAACGCGGTGCACGTCTCCTCGCTGCGCGACCCGGCCCGGGAGTTCCCGCGCTCGATGTTCACCGCCTCCGGGATGGTCCTGGCGATCTTCATCCTGCCCGCGCTCGCGATCAGCTGGGTGGTGCCGTCCAGCGAACTGAGCCTGACGGCCGGCGTCATGCAGGCCTTCGACGCCTTCTTCCAGTACTTCGGCGTCGGCCGGCTCACCCCGGTCATCGCGGTGGCGCTGATCGCGGCCTCGCTCGGCGGCATGCTCACCTGGCTCGCCGGGCCGTCCAAGGGCCTGCTCATGATCGCCCGACAGGAGGGTTACCTGCCGCCGTTCCTGCAGCGCCTCAACAAGGAGGGCGTGCAGCAGAACCTCCTGGTCACCCAGGGCGTGGTCACCACGGCGATCGCCCTCCTGTACGCCCTGATCCCGAACGTCTCCAGCGTCTACTGGATCTTCTCGGTCATCACCACGCAGGTGTACCTGATCGTCTACCTGCTGATGTTCGCCGCCGCGATCCGGCTGCGCCGCACCCAGCCCGACCACCCGCGCGGCTACCGCGCCCCCGCGCTGGTCCCGATGTGCGTGATCGGCCTGCTCTCCTCGGCCGCCGCGATGGCGATCGGCTTCGTGCCGTCCTCGCAGTTCGGCAGCGGCAGCGTGTGGTCGTACGTCGGGATCGTCGGCGGGGGCCTGCTCGTGCTCGGGCTGCTGATCCCGTACCTGTTCCTGCGGCTGCGGAAGCCGGGGTGGCGATCCCCGGACGCGGCGGCCGAGTTGGCGGCTCAGGAATCCGCCGAACTGCGCGACGCCGAAGGAGGTGCGGCATGACGGCCAATCCGATGGCCTCCCGGCACCGCTGGATCTACCTGGGCTCGATCGTCCTGCTGGTCGCGATGCTGGTCACCGGGCTGCTCTCGTTCACGCAGTTGCACGCCACCGACCTCGCGAACCGGAAGGCCAAGCAGCTGTCCGACGCGCTGAGTTCGGCCGGCTACCCGGTGCCGACGCAGGACCAGATCGTGCGCACCCTCGGCGAGGACGGCGGCGCCGTGTGCGACGACCCGTCGAACGCGCTGACCCAGGCGCAGTGGAAGTACGGCATGTCCAACGGCGCCGGCGGGCCGGGCCAACGGCCGGTGCTCTCCGACCGCGAGATCGTGCGGGCCGAGGCGATCGTGCTCTCGGTGTACTGCCCGGACAAGCTCGCCGCCGTCCAGGACCGGATCGACGGCTTCGACCTGCGCGACACCGTCCGCAAGTAGCCGCCCGCACCGGGCGACCGCCACCCGCACCCAGCCCACGGGAGCCCGAATGACCGACGAACTCGCCATCCGTGTATCGGGGTTGATGCCACGGGCCAAGGCCGACCTGGCCGAGCTGGTGGCGATCCCCTCCGTCGCCGACCCCCGGCAGTACCCGCCGGAGCACTGCCGGGAGGCCGCCGAGTGGGTCGCCGCCGCCTTCACCGAGGCCGGCCTGCGCGACGTCCACCTGGACGAGACCCCGGACGGCAGCCTCGCCGTGATCGGCCACCGCCCGCCCCCGCCCGGCGCGCCGACCGTCCTGCTCTACTGCCACTACGACGTCCAGCCCCCGCTCGACGAATCCGCCTGGGCCTCCAAGCCGTTCGAGCTCACCGAGCGCGACGGCCGCTGGTACGGGCGCGGCGCCGCCGACTGCAAGGGCAACATCGTCATGCACCTCACCGCGCTGCGGGCGCTCGGCGAGGACGTCCCGGTCGGCCTCAAGCTCGTCGTCGAGGGCTCCGAGGAGCAGGGCACCGGCGGCCTGGAGCAGTACGTGCCGCCGCACGCCGGGGAGTTGCACGCGGACGCGCTGCTGATCTGCGACACCGGCAACGCCGCCGTCGGCGTGCCGACCGCCACCACCTCGCTGCGCGGCGTCACCAACGTCGTCGTCACCGTCGGGGCGCTGCGCGGCGACCTGCACTCCGGCATGTTCGGCGGCGCCGCCCCGGACGCGCTCGCCGCGCTCGTCCGGATGCTCGACTCGCTGCGCGACGCCGACGGCGGCACCCGGATCGACGGCCTGGACTGCACCGGCACGTGGACCGGCGCCGGCTACGACGAGGAGCGGTTCCGCGCCGACGCCGGCGTGCTGGACGGCGTCCGGCTGACCGGCTCCGGCACCGTCGCCGACCGGCTCTGGGCCCGCCCCGCCGTCACCGTCCTCGGCATCGACTGCCCGCCCGTGGTCGGCTCGGCCGCCGCCGTCCCGGCCACCGCCCGGGCCCGGGTGAGCCTGCGGGTGCCGCCCGGGACCGACGCGCGCGCGGCGCAGGACGCGCTGATCGCGCACCTGGAGGCCGCCGCGCCCTGGGGCGTCGTGGTGGACGTCGAACGGGAGGGCGCCGGCTCGCCGTTCCGCGCGGAGACCGCCGGGCCCGCGTACGGCGCGCTCGACCGGGCGATGCGGGAGGTCTACGGCCGGCCGATGTCCTTCCTCGGCCAGGGCGGCTCGATCCCGCTCTGCAACGTCCTCGCCACGACCTACCCCGAGGCGGAGATCATCCTGATGGGCGTCGAGGAGCCGCGCTGCCTGATCCACGCGCCGAACGAGAGCGTCGACCCGGGCGAGATCGAGCACATGGCCCACGTCGAGGCGCTCTTCCTGCGGCACTTCGCCGACGCCTGGCGTCCGGGGCCGCGTCCCGAAGCGTGACGGTGTCCCGAGGCATGACGGTGTCCCGAAGCATGACAGTGTGCCGAGGCATGACGGTGTCCCGGGCGGCCCGCCTCCGGCGGAACCCCGGCCCGCGGCACCGGTTCTCGGCCCGTGACGCGGCCCCGGACGCGTGATGGAGTGCCAGACAGCAGCCCGTCCGGACCTTGAGGAGGAAGACCCGTGCCCCGACCCTTCACCACCGAGGACTACCGCGCCCGGATGGCCCGCGCCACCGCCGACGCGGCCGCCGCCGGACTGGCCGGACTGGTCGTCGCCCCCGGCCCCGACCTGGTCTACCTGTGCGGCTACCAGCCCACCGCGATCACCGAACGCCTCACCGCCCTCGTCCTCGCCGCCGGCCGCGAGCCCGCGCTGGTCGTCCCCCGGCTGGAGCGCCCGGACGCCGAGAAGGCGGCCGGCGCCCCGGCCGTCCGGCTGCTCGACTGGAGCGACGGCGCGGACCCGTACGCCACCGCCGGCCCGCTGCTCGACCCGGCCGGGCGGTACGGCATCTCCGACAACGCGTGGGCCATGCACCTGCTCGGCCTGCAGGGCGCGCTGCCCGGCACCGGGTTCACCTCGCTCACCGCGAGCCTGCCGATGCTGCGCGCGGTCAAGGACGCCGACGAGCTGGAGCGCCTGGCCGCGGCCGGCGGCGCCGCGGACGCCGCCTACCGGGGCGTCCTGGAGGTCGGGTTCGCCGGGCGCCGGGAGACCGACGTCGCCGCCGACCTGGGCGCGCTGCTCATCCAGTACGGCCACAGCCAGGTCGACTTCACCGTCGTCGGTTCCGGCCCCAACGGCGCGAACCCGCACCACGAGGCCGGGGAGCGGGTGATCGAGCGGGGTGACACCGTCGTGCTCGACTTCGGCGGCCTCAAGGACGGCTACGGCTCGGACACCACCCGGACGGTCCACGTCGGCACCGACGTCCCGGCCGAGGTGCGCACGGTCCACGCCGTCGTCCGGCACGCCCAGCAGACGGCGTTCGAGGCCGTCCGCCCCGGCGTCACCTGCCAGGAGATCGACCGGATCGCCCGCCGGGTGATCACCGAGGCCGGCTACGGCGAGTACTTCATCCACCGCACCGGCCACGGCATCGGCATCACCACGCACGAGCCGCCGTACCTCGTCGAGGGCGAGGAGCAGCCGCTGGTACCGGGCATGTGCTTCTCGATCGAGCCCGGGGTCTACCTGCCGGGACGCTTCGGGGTGCGGATCGAGGACATCGTCACCGTCACGCCGACCGGCGGGCGGCGGTTCAACAACACCCCGCACGCGCTCGGCATCGTCTCCTGAACCGGCGGCCCTAACGACCCACTACGGGTAGGACTTTCTTAAGATCCGGTCATCGTTCGTCAAGGCTCCTCCCAGCTTGCGCCGCTAGTTTCGGCGGGCATGACCAACCTGCTGCGGGCGGCCCCACCACCACGACTCGTGCGGGCCGGGCGGCCCGGTCCGGCGGGCGTGGCGGCCAGACTCCGGCCTCTGCGGCCCCTGCGGCTCCTGGCCTGGCCGCTCTACCTGGCGGCCCTCGCCTGGTACGTGCGCGGCAACGGCCTGCCGTCCGCCAACGACGTGGTCTTCTGCTGGCTGATCGGCGCCCTGCTGACCGCCGCCGTGCACAGCGGGCACGGCCCCCGCGGCTTCCTCCTGGTCCTGCGCGACTGGGTGCCGGTCATGGCCGCGGTCTGGACGTACTCGCTGCTGCGCGGCTACGGCGCCCACACCCCGTGGGCGCCGCACTGGCTGCCGCAACTGGACGCCGACCAAGTGCTCGGCTTCGGCCGGACCTGGACCGTCCGGCTGCAGCACGCGCTCTACACGCCCGGATCCCCGCACTGGTACGACTACGCGGCGGTCACGGTCTACCTCTCGCACTTCTTCCTGGTCTTCGTGATCCTCGCGGTGCTCTGGCGGCGCGACCACGCGCGGTACGTCCGGCTGCTCACCTGCTACCTCGTGCTGACCTTCGCCGGCTTCGCGACCTACCTGCTCTACCCGGCCGACCCGCCGTGGCTGGTCGCCCAGGAGGGCCACCTGCCCGAGGTCACCCGGGTGGTGTCCGCGGTGCTCACCGACATCGGGCTGCCGCAGGCGCAGTCCGTCTTCGAGAACGGCAGCCAGTTCGCCAACGACGTCGCCGCGATGCCCTCGCTGCACTCCGCCTACCCGGCGATGCTGCTGTTCTTCTTCTGGCCGACCGCCCGGCCCTGGCTGCGCGCGCTGCTCGTCGCCTATCCGCTCGCGATGGCCTTCACGCTGGTGTACGGCGCCGAGCACTTCATCGTCGACATCCTGGCCGGCTGGACGTACGCGGCCGTGGTGGTTTTCGGCCTCCGGTGGTTCCACTCCCGCCGGACTGGGCGCGCGCACGAGCGGGCAGACTTGGCCGGGTGCAGATAACGCCCGCGAAGCCCACCGCCGAACAGCTCCTCGCCGCCAAGGACACCACCATCCCGGACGTCACCGGGCCCGGCCTGCGGGTCCTGTTCTGCGGCATCAACCCCGGCCTGTGGTCCGGCGCCACCGGCCACCACTTCGCCCGCCCCGGCAACCGCTTCTGGCCCGCCCTGCACCGCTCCGGCTTCACCGACCGCCAGTACCGGCCGGACGAGCAGGGCGAGCTCCCCGCCCTCGGCCTCGGCATCACCAACGTCGCCCCGCGCACCACCGCCAAGGCCGACGAACTGACCGCCGACGAACTGCGCGAGGGCGGCGCCGCACTGCGCGAGCGCGTGCTGCGGCTGCGCCCGCGCGTCCTCGCCGTCCTCGGCATCGGCGCCTACCGGACGGCCTTCGGCGCGCGGAAGGCCGCGATCGGTCGGCAGCCGGAGGGCATCGGCGGGACGGAGGTGTGGGTGCTGCCGAACCCGAGCGGGCTCAACGCGCACTACACGCTGGACGCGCTGGCGGCGGAGTTCCGCACGCTGCGGGAGGCGCTGGAGGACTGACCGGCCGCCACCAACCCCTCCGGCAGCGGTCCGGCGCGCAGCTCGCGGATCAGCGCCCGGACGGCGGCCGTCCCGGCCAGCTCGGGCGTGGTCACGTACCCGACCGACCGGCTGGGCGGGCGCGGCCCCAGGTCGGTGACGGCGAGGCCGGCCGGGGCGCCGAGCAGCGTGGTCCTGGGCATGATCGCCATGCCGAGGCCCTGGGAGACCAGCGAGACGGCCACCGAGTCGTCCTCGACGTCGATCGTCGCGGCCGGGATCCAGTCCTGCCGCTGCCACCAGTCCCGGGTGTAGGAGCCGCAGTTCTCGTCCCAGTCGACCAGCGGCAGCTCGCGCGGCGACCGGTGGCCCGCCGGGTGCGCGAGCGCGTACGTCTCCTCGAACAGGCGCGCCGAGACCAGGCCGGGGACGGGCGGCGGGCCACCGCCGTCGAGGGTGGCGAGCCCGAGGTCGGCGCGGCCGTCGGCGACCTCGCCGGCCGTGCCGCGGCCGAGCTCCCGGACGATCCGCACCTGCGGCGTCAGCCCGGGGTGGCGGGCGACCAGCCGGGCCAGGACGGGCGGCAGCACGTGCGCGGCGACGCTCCGGAAGGCGGCGATCCGCAGCGGTCCCGCCACCTCCTCGACCGCCGCGCCCGCGCCCCGCACCTCGGGGCCCATCGCCGCCATCAGCCGGAGGATCCTGCGGGCGTACGCTACTGCCCGCGCGCCGGCGTCCGTGGGGCGTGCGCCGTGGCGCCCGCGGTCGAAGAGCACCGCGCCGAGCTTCCCCTCGCAGGCGCGCACGGCGTGCGAGACGGCGGACTGGGTGGTCCCCAGGCGTGCGGCGGCCGCGGTGAAGCTCTGCTCCTCCTCGACGGCGACCAGGATCCGCAGCTCGTGCGGGGCGAGATCGGTCATGCCGGCGAATCTACCGGCATCCATCGAATCCGTTCATGGAAGCCCTCGTTCCATCGCCGCGGACCCCTGCCCGGCCGCTCGCCCGCTCCCTACGGTGATCACATCCGCCCCACCGAAGAGCCCCCACCGAAGAGCCCGGAGCCCACCGATGACCCGCCCCGCCGTCCACGCCGTCCACCTGGTCTCCCGCCCCACCGGCGCCCCCACCGCGGCGAACTTCGCCTTCGTCGAGGAGACGGCCCCCGCGCTCGCCGACAGCCAGGCCCTGGTCGAGAACATCCACCAGTCCGTCGACCCGTACATGCGCGAGCTGATGGACGAGGGCGGCTGGGAGCTGAACGCCCCGCTGGAGGGCCGCACCCTCGGCCGGGTCGTGGAGTCCCGCACCACCGCGCTGCCGGTCGGCGCCCTCGTCTTCCACCGCAAGGCCTGGCGCACCCACTCCGTCGTCACCGCCGACGAGGCCAACCGGCTGCCCGACTTCGCGGGCGTCCCGCTCAGCGCCCACCTGGGCGTGCTCGGCGGCACCGGCCTGTCCGCATGGGTGGGCCTGACCAGGATCGCCCGGCTCCGGCCCGACGAGACCGTCTTCATCTCGGCCGCGGCCGGCGGCGTCGGCACCGCGGCCGGCCAGTTCGCCCGGCTGCTCGGCGCCGGCCGCGTGATCGGCAGCACCGGCTCGGCCGCCAAGGCCGCGCACCTCACCGACCGGCTCGGCTTCGACGCCGCGTTCGACTACCACGACGGCCCGATCGCCGACCGCCTGCGCGAGGCCGCCCCCGACGGCCTGCACGTCTACCTGGACAACGTCGGCGGCGACCACCTGGCGGCGGCCATCGACGTGCTGTGCGAGCGCGGCCGGATCGCGTGGTGCGGCGCGGTCGCCCAGTACGACCACGCCCACAACCCGCCCGCGGCGCCGCGCAACCTCTACGACATCGTCGGCAAGAGCCTGCGCCTGGAGGGCTTCCTGGTCCGCGACCACCTCGACGCCCGCCCCGGCCTGTACGACTTCGCCGTCCCGCACCTGCGCTCGGGCGCGCTGATCCCGGACGAGACCGTCGTCCAGGGCTTCGACCACGTCGTGGACGCCTTCCTCGGCATGCTGCGCGGCGCCAACACCGGCAAGATGATCGTCCAGCTCGCCGACGAAGCCTGAGTCCGGCTCAGGGCAGCAGCGCCAGCTCCAGTGCGGCCAGCCGAGCCGGGTCGGCGACCACCTCGTACCCGGCCACCAGGCCGTCCGCGACCGCCACGCGCAGCACCAGCCGCAGCCGCCCTCCCGGGGCGATCAGGATGCCGGGCACGCCGTCGACCAGGGCCACCGCGCCGAAGCGGGCCCGGCGGCCGAAGACCGTCGTCTCCCCCGCGACGGCGAGCGCGCCGCGCGCGACCGGGGAGCGCCCGGCGGGCAGCGCGGCCGGATCGGCCCGGCGGACGACGTCCGGCGCGAGGACGGCCAGCAGGTCGTCCAGGTCCCCGCCACGCGCGGCGGCCAGGAAGGCCTCCACGACCCGCCGGTGCCCGGCCAGGCGCTCCGGCGGCTCGACCGCCGTCCCGCGCACCCGCTGCCGGGCCCGGCTGGCCAGTTTCTTGGCGGCCACCGGCGTCCGGCCGACGATCGGCGCGATCTGCTCGAACGGCACCGCGAAGCCGTCGTGCAGCACGAAGGCGACGCGTTCGGCCGGGCCCAGCCGGTCCAGCACCACGAGCAGCGCCCGGCCGACCGACTCGACCAGCAGCGCCTCCCGCTCGGGGTCCCCGGCCTCGGCCCCCGCCCCGGACGGCGCAGCCTCCGGCATCGCCTCGTCGGCCGGCTCCTCGCGGCGCACCGCGCGGGCCCGCAGGAGGTCCAGGCAGATCCGGGAGACGACGGTGGTCAGCCAGCCCGGCAGGTTCGTCAGTTCGGCCGGGCCGGTCCGGCCGAGCCGCAGCCAGGCCTCCTGGACGGCGTCCTCCGCCTCGGCCGTCGACCCGAGCATCCGCTGGGCGACCGCCCGCAGCCGCCCGCGCTCGGCCTCGAAGCGCACGGCGAGCGCCTCGTCCAGAAACCCGTCCCGGCTCATCGGTCACCTTTCCTCGGCCCGGCCCGTCACCGGTATGACGTTCCGCCCGACCCCGAGGTGACGAGGAGAGCACCATGACGTCGGCCACCCTGCTCCACCTGGACTCCAGCATCAGCCCGGAGGGCTCGGTCAGCCGCGCCCTGACCGCCCGCTTCGCCGCCGGCTGGCGCGCCCGGCACGGCGCCGCCGCCGTGCACCGGCACCGCGACCTCGTCGCCGACCCGGTGCCCGCGGTGCACGCCGCCTACGACGCCCTCGGCCGCCGCAGCGAACGCAAGGGCGGGCTCGCCCTGGACGACGTCGCCGCGCTGGCGGAAAACCCGGACGAGGAGCACGAGTGGGCGCTGACCCGCCCGCTGATCGGCCAACTGCTCGCCGCGGCGACCCTGTTGGTCGGCTCGCCGATGTACAACTTCACGATCTCCACCGGCCTCAAGGCGTGGATCGACCGGGTCTCCTTCCCCGGCGCCTTCGTCGACGCCGCCACCGGCGCGAAGCTGCTGCGCGACACCCGCGTCGTGGTCGTCGCCGTCCGCGGTGGTGGCTACGGTCCGGGCACCCCACGCGAGCACTTCGACTTCCAGGTCCCGTACCTGCACGCGTACTTCGGCAACCTCGGCGTCGCGGAGGAGAACCTGCACGTCGTCACCGCCGAACTCACCCGGGCAAACGACGTCCCCGCGCTGGACGGCCTCCAGCCGATCGCCGCGGAGTCGCTCGCCCGGGCCGGGGCCACGCTCGACGCACTGGCCGCTGCCTAGAGCGGGGTGACGGCCTTCAGGACGACCAGCAGCGCCACGGCGGCGTTGAGCGCGCACAGCGCCGACGCCGCCGTCCCGGCCGCGGCGACCATCGCGGCCAGGCCCGCCGGGGTCTTCGCCGGCGGCCAGTTGCGGTCGGACGGCACCGGGCCGAGCAGCGCGGCGACCCGCCGCGGCACCGGGCCGGGGGCCGGCGCCGGGGCGGCGAAGGCCGCGAAGCCCGGGGCCGGGACGGGACGCGCGACCAGAGCCGCCCTGGCCACCGCCCGCGCGGTGGTCCGCCGGTCCCCCACCACCTGCGCCGAGTCCTCGTCCGCCCAGCGCTCGGCGCTGAAGGCCACCGCCTCCTGGAGCGGACGCAGGAACGGGTTGACGTTCGCGGCGAGCTGGGTGGCCAGCAGGTAGCGGTGGTGCCGGTGCACCAGGTGCGCCCGCTCGTGCGCGACCAGCGCCTCGCGCTCGTCCTCGGCCAGGCCCTCCAGCATCCCGGTGGACACCACGACCCGCCCCGGCGAACCGGGCAGCGCGTACGCGTACGGGCTGGCGTCCGGCAGCACCGCGAGGTCGGCGTCCGGC
>NZ_JBFBDY010000073.1:16510-21816 GCF_040683475.1 Kitasatospora sp. NPDC093558
CCAGCGCCCGCCGGGCCCGCGCCCGCACCCGCAGGTGGCGCGCCGCGGTCCGCAGGCAGGCCACCCCGACCAGAACCAGCAGCCACATCGCGGCCGTCCCGACCGTCTCGTGGTACGGCAGCGCGGCCCGCACCTCCGGGTCCGACCAGCTGTCCGGCAGCGGGTTGCCGGGGATCTGCGCGGTGCCGACGACACCGATCAGACCGAGGCACAGCACGCTGCACACCGCCATCACCGCGCTGATCACGGTCATCAGCCGGGCCGCGCCCCGCGGGTGCAGGTGCTGCCCGGTGAGACGGGCGATCGGCACCGCCGTCAGCGGCAGGATCAGCGGGAGGAAGACGAAGAAGCCCACGGGTCAGCTCTCACGGTCGGCCGTTGCCGGATCGGCGGACGCGGAGTCGAGCAGCGCGCGCAGCAGCTCCTCGTCGTGCGGGAGCAGGGCGCTCACGAAGCTCGCCAGGACGGCGTCCCGGTCGGCCTCGCCGTCGAGCATCCGGCGCATCCTCAGGGCGGCGAGCCCGGCCGCGTCGGAGGACGCCTGCCAGAGGTAGGAGCGGCCGGCGCGGGTCCGGGAGACGGCGTTCTTGGCATGCAGCCGGGAGAGGATCGTCATCACGGTGGTGTACGCCAGGCCGCCCTCCAGGCGTTCCTGGACCCACCCCGCGGTGGCCGGTCCTGGCGCACGCTGGAGCACCGCCAGCACCTGGGCCTCCAGCTCGCCCTGGCCGCGCCGCCGGGCGGGGGTGTCCCCGGCCGGGGCGTGCCTCTCGTCTGCCATGACGGCCCACTCCCTCCGGATGCCGCGCCCCGGAGCCGGCGGGGCACCCGGTCATCCTAACGAGCGGACCCCACCGGGCGGGCGGACTCAGAGGGCGTTCTGCCTCCGGTCGAGCTCGGCGATGTCCGGGTGGTGCAGGTCGAACGCCGGGCACTCCGAGCGGATCTTCGGCAGCGTCACGAAGTTGTGCCTCGGCGGCGGGCAGGACGTGGCCCACTCCAGCGAACGACCGTACCCCCACGGGTCGTCCTCCTCCACCGGCTTCCCGTACCTGGCCGTCCGCCACACGTTGTAGAGGAACGGCAGCGTCGAGGCCCCGAGCAGGAACGACCCGATGCTGGAGACGGTGTTCAGCGTGGTGAACCCGTCCGAGACGAGGTAGTCGGCGTACCGGCGCGGCATGCCCTCGGCGCCGAGCCAGTGCTGCACCAGGAAGGTGGTGTGGAAGCCGACGAAGAGCGTCCAGAAGTGCATCCGGCCGAGCCGTTCGTCCAGCATCCGCCCGGTGAACTTCGGCCACCAGAAGTGGAATCCGGCGAACATCGCGAACACCACCGTCCCGAACACCACGTAGTGGAAGTGCGCGACGACGAAGTACGAGTCGGAGACGTGGAAATCGAGCGGCGGCGCGGCCAGCAGCACCCCGGTCAGCCCGCCGAAGAGGAAGGTGACCAGGAAGCCGACCGTCCACAGCATCGGCGTCTCGAAGCTCAGCGAGCCGTGCCACATCGTGCCGATCCAGTTGAAGAACTTCACCCCGGTGGGCACCGCGATCAGCATCGTCATGATCGAGAAGAACGGCAGCAGGACCTGCCCGGTGACGAACATGTGGTGCGCCCAGACCGTGATCGACAGGCCGGTGATGGCGATCGTGGCGCCGATCAGGCCGGAGTAGCCGAAGACCGGTTTGCGGCTGAACACCGGGATGATCTCGGTGACGATGCCGAAGAACGGCAGCGCGATGATGTACACCTCGGGGTGCCCGAAGAACCAGAACAGGTGCTGCCACAGCAGCGCCCCGCCGTTGGCCGGGTCGAAGGCGTGCGAGCCGAAGCGCCGGTCCGACTCCAGGCAGAGCAGCGCCGCCGCCAGCACCGGGAACGCGAACAGCACCAGGACCGCGGTGAGCAGGATGTTCCAGACGAAGATCGGCATCCGGAACAGCGTCATGCCCGGGGCCCGGAAGCAGACGATCGTCGTGACGAAGTTGACCGAGCCGAGGATCGTCCCGAACCCGGAGAGCGCGAGCCCCATGATCCACAGGTCCGCGCCGAGTCCCGGGCTGTGCACCCCGCTGTTGAGCGGCGCGTAGGCGAACCAGCCGAAGTCGGCCGCGCCGCCCGGGGTCAGGAAGCCGAACATGACGATCAGCGAGCCGAACAGGTAGAGCCAGTACGCGAGGGCGTTCAGCCGGGGGAAGACGACGTCGGGGGCGCCGATCTGCAGCGGCATGATCCAGTTGGCGAAGCCCGCGAACAGCGGGGTCGCGAACATCAGCAGCATGATCGTGCCGTGCATGGTGAACAGCTGATTGAAGCGCTCGTTGTCGATCAACTGCAGGCCCGGCCGGGCGAGTTCGGCCCGCATCAGCAGTGCCATGACGCCGCCGGCAAGGAAGAAGAGGAACGACGTCGTGATGTAGAGGGTGCCGATCCGCTTGTGGTCGGTGGTGGTCAGCCAGCCGATCAGGACCCGGCCCCGCCGGCGCCTGCGGGCCGACCGCCGGCTGCGCGAGGCCTGGTCCACGACGTCCTTCGGCAGAAGAGTCACGCGGCGCGCCTTCCGTGCTCGGGCCTGGCGGTGGTCGGACCCACCACTACCAGCGGCCACCCACCGGAGCCCGGGGCGCGCGCGGCGCATCACCCGAACAGGCCCCTCAGGCGCGGGCGCGCTGGGTGACGGCGATGCAGACGAGCACCACCACGGCCGTCACCGGCGCCGCCGCCGGCAGGTCCTCGGCCAGCAGCAGCACCGCCCACAGCAGCGTCAACAGGGGTTGGGCGAGCTGGAGTTGACTCGCCCGCGGCACACCGATCGCCGCCATCCCGCGGTACCAGAGCACGAAGCCGCCGAACTGCGACACCGCCGCCGTGTACGCCAGCCCGGCCAGCGCCTTCGCACCCGGGTGGACGGGCTCGGCGGGCAGCGCGAGCGCGGTGGTCAGCACGGTCGCGGGCAGCGCCACCACCACCGCCCACGCGATCACCTGAGCACCCGGCAGGTCCCGCGACAGCCGCCCGCCCTCCGCGTACCCGGCCGCGCATACCAGCAGCGCCGCGAACAGCAGGCAGTCCGCGGCACTCGGCCGGCCGTGGCTCTGCACCAGCGTGAACGCGATCACGGCCGCGGCCCCCACCAGCGCGGCGCCCCAGAACGCCCGGGACGGCCGGCGGCCGGTACGCCACGCCGCGAACACCGCCGTCGCCAGCGGGAGCAGGCCGATCACCACGGCCGAGTGCGCCGTCGAGGACAACCGCAGGGCGAGCGTGGTGAGCAGCGGGAAGCCGAGGACGCAGCCCGCCGCGACGACGAGCAGGCCGGGCCACTGACGCCGGGTCGGCAGCGGGGCACGGACGGCCGAGAGGTAGAGCGCGGCGAGCACGCCCGCCACGGCCCCCCGCAGCCCGGTGGCCGTCCAGGGGCCGAAACCCGTCAGGGCCCAGGAGGTGGCCGGGAAGCTGAACGAGAAGAGGAGCACCCCGAGGGCGGCGAGGAGGGTGCCGGAGCTCGCCGCAAGGGGCGGTGCTATCGCCGAAATCCGGATAGCGCTATCTTGTGCCTTCATGAACGAGCGTAGCAGTGTGGCCGAACTCGCCGAAAGCCTGCGCCGCGAGGTCGAGCGCTATCCCGAGGGACGAAAGCTGCCGTCCAGTCGCACCCTCGTCGAGCGCCATCAGGTCAGCCCGGTGACGGTCTCCCGGGCGATCGCCGTCCTCGCCGCGGAGGGCCTGGTCGTCTCCCGGCCGGGAGCCGGGGTGTTCCGGGCCGCCCACTTCGCCGCCGCCCCCGCCGCACCGGCCGCACCCAGCGCCCGCCCCGGCGACCTCTCCTGGCAGGAGGTCGCACTCAGCGCCGGATCCGGCCCGCGCGACCTGCTCGCCGCCCCGGTGATGGCCACCCTCAACGTGCCGCCGCCCGACGTCATCGACCTCAACAGCGGCTACCCGCACGCCACCCTGCTCCCCGAACGCCTGCTCGCCGCCGCCCTCGCCCGGGCCGGCCGCCGCCCCGGCGCCTGGGACCGCCCGCCCGCCGACGGCCTCACCGAACTGCGCGGCTGGTTCGCCCGCGACATCGGCGGCACCGGCGGCCCGATCGGCACCGGCGACGTCCTGATCACGGCGGGCGGACAGGGCGGACTCACCGTCGCGGTGCGCGCGCTCGCCGCCCCCGGCACCCCCGTCCTGGTGGAGTCGCCGACCTACCCCGGGATCCTCGCCGTCCTCCACGCGGCCGGCCTGCGCCCGGTCCCCGTCCCGGTCGACACCGACGGCGTCCGCACCGACCTGCTGGCCGACGCGTTCGCGGCCACCCGGGCCCGGCTCTTCGTTTGCCAGCCGCTGTTCCAGAACCCGACCGGCGCCGTGCTCTCCCCCGAACGGCGCACCGAGGTCCTCCGGATCGCCCGGGCGGCCGGCGCGTTCGTCCTCGAAGACGACTTCGCCCGGCTGCTCGTCCACACCGACGCACCCCCGCTGCCCCGCCCGCTGGCCGCCGACGACCAGGACGGCGTCGTGGTCCACCTGCGCTCCCTCACCAAGGCGGCCTCGCCCAACCTGCGGATCGGCGCCCTGACCGCCCGCGGCCCGGCCCTGGCCCGCCTGCGGGCCACCCAGGTCGTGGACAGCTTCTTCGTCCCCCGACCACTCCAGGAAGCCACCCTGGAACTCGTCTCCGACCCCGGCTGGGCCCGCCACCTGCGCACCCTGGGCGCCGAACTCCGCGACCGCCGCACCGCCACCGTCGCCGCCCTCCACCGCGAACTCCCGGGCTTCCTCGGCGACCACCGCCAGGGCGGCTACCACCTGTGGCTACGCCTCCCGGACGGCACCGACGACGCCGCCCTCACCGCAGCAGCCCTGCGCGCCGGAGTCCTCGTAACCCCAGGCCGCCCGTACCACCCAGCCGAACCACCGGCGCCACACCTACGGATCAGCTACGCAGCAGCCGAGAGCGCAACCCACACAGCCGAGGGCATCCACCGCCTGAGACGGGCCTACGAGACACTGACCAGCTGAACCAACCCAGCTGCATTCCCCCCCAGCAAAAGAGAGCACTACGGCAGGGAGCGGCCGTAGGAGCCGACGCCGAGCGAATGGGCGCCGCGCAAAGGGGCGGCCGTAGGAGAGGCGACGCCGAGCGGGTGGGCGCCGCGCAGAGAGCTGCCGCAAGAGGGGCCGGCGCCCGGCGGGCAGGAGCACCGCGCCCGCACCAACCCACCCACCCACCGCCACCCCCCATCCCCCTCCCCACCCAGCGAGAGGGAGCGCTGCGGGAGGGGGTGGCGGAGGGGGTGGCCGCGGAG
>NZ_JBFBDY010000074.1:0-17506 GCF_040683475.1 Kitasatospora sp. NPDC093558
GCCCGGGTCGGCCGCGGCGCAGGATGTCGGCCAGGTCGACTTCCTGCGCACGGCACCTGCGAGCTCCCCACGAAATATCTAGGCCGGTCTATAGATTTTCCATCACCTGGCAACCGCGCTGCACAGGAAGTCGACCTGGCCGACTTCCTGTGCAGCGCCCTTGCCGGGCGGGATGATCTCGGCATGGACCCCGCGCTCCCCCGGACCGTTCGCGCCCTCGACACCGACCAACTCCTGGCCCTGGAGCAGGAAGCCGCCGCATGCCGCCTCAACCGGCGGCTCCCGGTCGCCTGGCTCCGGGAGCACCTCGCCCCGGAGGCGACGCATTACGTGGTCCCCGTGCTCGTGCACCGGCTCAGCCATCGCCCCGAAGTGTCGCCGCACTGGAGGTGTCGGCTGCTGCTGACGGTCAGGAGCGGCGAAGAGATATGGAGCCTGCTCGACGTCCTTCCCGACACGTTCGACAGGCTTCCGGAGACCTTGGGGGCGGCATCGAGGAAAGACATCGTCGGACGCATGGAGCGCGCGGTCACCCAGGTCGAATGGGCGGAACGGGCGGCGGCATCCGACGGCCCCGGAGCGGCGTCGCCGAACTGAGTCACGTGCCGGGTCCGGTCTGCACAGGAAGTCGGCGGGCCCGACTTCCTGTGCAGGGCTCCGGGTACCATCGGGCCCATGAACTCCTACTGGCACGTCGTTCTGCCACCGCTCTGCGCCTGATCGGGCGCACCACGGTGGTTTGATCCCGCGACCCCGGCCGGCCTTCCTCGCCGCCAGGGGTGCATCGCGTGCGCCCGTTTCGAAGCCGCTCACCATCACGGTTCTCGACGACGGAGTTCACCATCGTGCGTGCTCGCTCTGCCCTCACCGGGCCTCTCCCGATCCTTGCCGCCGCCCTCCTCTGGGGCACCACCGGCACCGCCAGTTCCCTCGCCCCGGCCGGGGCGTCCCCGACGAGCATCGGCGCTGCCGGGCTCGTCCTCGGGGGCCTGCTCCTCTTCCTCTCCTCCCGCGCCGCCCGTACCCTGCCCCGCGCGTGCACCCGCCGCGAACGCGGGCTCCTCGCCATGGGCGCCGTCGCCGTGGTCGGGTACCCGCTCACGTTCTACCCGGCCGTCACCCGCACCGGCGTGGCCGTCGCCACCGTGATCGCTCTCGGCAGCGCCCCCGTCTTCACCGGCCTCCTCGGCCGGCTCGCCGGTCAGGCCCGACCGGGCGCCCGCTGGGCCGGCGCGACCACCACCGCCGTCCTCGGCTGCGCCGTGCTCGTCCTCGGCCCCGAACTCGCGGGCGGCGGCGCGCCCGTGGACGTCCTCGGCGTGCTGCTGGCGGCGCTCTCCGGGCTCTCGTACGCCGCGTACTCCCTCATCGGCGGCCGGCTGATCGTCCACGGGCACCCGTCCGGCGGCGTGATGGGCGCGATGTTCGGCGGGGCCGCGCTGCTGGTCCTGCCCGTGCTCCTGCTCGGTGACGGCCACTGGCTGCTGACCTTCCGGGGCTCGGCCGTCGCCCTCCACCTCGCCGTGATCACGACCTTCCTCGCGTACCGCCTCTTCGGCCACGGCCTGCGCCACACCACGGCCCAAACCGCCACCACCCTGACCCTCGCGGAACCCGCCGTCGCCGCCCTCCTCGGCGTCGCGGTCCTCGCCGAGCGGCTCCCCGCCGTCTCGTGGTCCGGCCTGGGCATCCTCGCCGCCGGGCTGGCCGCACTCTCCTTCGGGTGATCTTGGCGCGGTTTCCGGGCGAACGCCGTGGATCTTCGCTATCTCTATCCGTGATCGAAGTTCGTGGGCGAATCCCATGGCTGCCGGTCGCCAACTCATGGATGATTGAAAGGATTTGAGTGCTTTGAAGCTCGTACGACGGATCGCCGCAGCGGCCACCGGCCTCACCCTCGCGCTGGGCGGTGTCGTCGCCCTCGCGCCGACCGCGAGCGCGACCCCGCAGGGGTGCTTCTACTACGTCCTGGAGAACAAGCCGGACGCCGACCCCCAGATCGCGGAGGACGCCTGCCTGATCGGCGCGGCCGGGGGGCAGGCGGCCTTCCAGTCCTGTTACCGCCTCCTGCGGGAGGACTACGTCCCCGCCGTCATCGCCGGCAACGCCTGCCGCCGCGCGGCGCAGGAGTAGCGGCGACACCCGTGGCCCGGGCCGGAGTTCACGCTCCGGCCCGGGCTGCCTGAATACCGTCGCGGGGCGGCCCGGCCGGGTGTTGGATGACCGCGTGACCGACACTGCCCTCGCCCGGCTGTACGAAGCCCTCCGCTCGCGCCCCAGGACAGCCGCGTTCGACCCGATCCCCTTCCTCCACGCCCTGCACGAGGCCGGCTCGCACGCCGTCGTGATCGGCCAGGTGGCCGGGATCCTGCACGGCTCGGCCGACCCGACCGGCGACCTCGACCTCCTGTGGGACGGCAGCTCTGCGGAGGCGGCGGCCCTGCGCGCCGCCCTGACGGCCGCCGGCTGCGTCGAACTCCCTGCCCTCGACCGGCCGTCGACGCCGTTCCGCGTGCCGGGAGCGGACGGCGACCTCTGCACCCCGGCCGCGCCCTGGGGCGGCCTCGACACCACGGACTGCCTGGCCGGGGCCGTCACCGCCACCGATCCGTCGACCGGCCTCACGGTGCGGTACGCGGCGCTCGACGACCTGATCCGCATGCGTCGCGCACTCGGCCGGCCGAAGGACCACCGCCGCGCCGACGAGCTGGAACGCCTCCGGAACCCCACCCCACTCGACGTCCTGGCCCGCTACCGGCAGGCGATCCTCGACAAGGACGCCGACGCCCTCGCCGACCTCTACGCCCCGGACGCCGTCCACGAGTTTCCGTTCCTCTACCCCGGCATGCCCGAGCGCCACGAGGGTCGGGAGGCGGTCCGCGCGGGCTACCGCGCCGCCTGGGGCGCGAGCCCGGCGCAGCCTGACGAGATCCGTGAGGTCGCCGTCCACCGGAGCACCGACCCCGAGGTGATCACCGTCGAGCAGGTCGTCGCCGGCACGATCGCCGGCACGGACCGCCGGTTCTCCGCCCCCGGCCTCCTGGTGATCCGCGTCCGTGCCGGCCGCATCGTCCACGTCCGCGACTACATGGACGGCCTCGGCGTGGCCCACGCCATGGGCCGCCTGGCCGCCGTCGCCGCCCGGTTGGAAGGCACCGCCTGATCGGATGGCCGTGCCGAATTTCGGCGAGTCCGGCGGAGGCCCTGTGAGAGGGTGACTCCTTCCGATCACGAACAGGGGGGACCTGTGCGCTTCTCCGGGTGGGTGCCGGCCGGGCTGGCCGTGCTGACGGCCTTGTCGCTGGCGGGCTGTGACGCCGGCTCAGGTGCTGTGGATGCAGCGAACACGCCTACGGTGTCGGCGAGTTCACCGACTCCGAGCTCCGCCACGCCGAGCGAGGACACCGGTGCGCTGGCACTCGTGAAGAAGGCGCGGGAGGCGCTGGCCGCCGCGCCGACGGTGACGGTGCGGGTGGACAAGCCGCACACCGAGCAGGTGCGGGTCTGGAGCCAGACGGTCTCCTACGACCGGCAGGGCGACTGCGCGGGTGAGACGAGCTACGCCCAGGGCAAGATCTTCTTCCGCGTGCTGGGGAGCGACGAGTGGTCCCACACCGACCGGGACTGGGTGATGGCCCACCGCGGCGACACGTCCGACGACAACCTGGAGGCCGTGGTCGCCATGATGCTCAAGTGGCAGCCCGTCCGGGCCGACGACGCGGCGCTGCGGAAGGAGTACCGCGACAACTGTTCGGAGCAGGGCGCGTTGGACCTGATCTGGAGCGAGGCGCCCGACTACAAGACCATGAAGGTCGACCGGGCCGGGACCGGTACGGTCGACGGGACGCCGGTGGTGGTGCTGCGCTCGGCCGGGTACGCGGGAGTCTCCACCGTCTCGGTCGCGGCCGAGGGCACCCCGTACCCGGTCAAGGTCGAGTTCGCCCCCTCCACCGCTGCGCG
Source organism: Kitasatospora sp. NPDC093558 (assembly GCF_040683475.1). NCBI lineage: Bacteria > Bacillati > Actinomycetota > Actinomycetes > Kitasatosporales > Streptomycetaceae > Kitasatospora > Kitasatospora sp. NPDC093558. The sequence goes on from NZ_JBFBDY010000074.1 coordinate 3,961, forward strand.
GCCCGCGACCACGTACACCTTCGGCGGCTTCGGCGCGCCGCTGCAGGTCGACCGGCCCAAGCCCGAGGAGACCTTCGGCCCGAAGAGCTGATGACAGGCCCTAGCAGCGGCCGGTGAGGCACCAGGACGTCACCAGGGATTGCTGGATGGGTTGGAGGGGCGTGGGCCAGTCCTCGGCGGGGCCGGCGAGGAGGAGGGCGTAGGTCTTTCCGTCGGGGGCGGTCATGATGTGGTCGACGGCGCGGCGGGTGCTCTTGCCGGGCGGGTTGTAGGCGTACTCCAGGTCGGCGGCGCCGCCCGCCGTGACCTCCAGGCGGATGCGGTGGTAGCCGGGGAAGCGGGTGGGGTTGCCGGCCAGGCTGCTGTCGGTGGCGGTGGCCTGGTCGTAGGGGGCGCCGTCGCCCATCACGAAGACCTGGATCAGGCTGCTGCCGTCGGGGGAGTCGTAGAAGACGGACGTGCCGTCGGCGCGGCGTTGCCAGCCGGTGGGGACGGGCAGGGTGAAGCCCGCCGGGTCCTGGACCGTCGTGAGGCCGGTGCTCGGCGTCGGCGTCGGGGTGGGCGTGGGCGTGGGCGTCAGGGTCGGCGGCGGCGTCGTGACGGTGCGGGTCGGCGTGGGGGAGAGCTGCACCGGGGAAGGGGACGCCGACGTCACGGCGTTGACCGGCTGCTTCCCGCCGGCCCGAACGGACAGCAGGTACCAGCCGCCGCCGGCGATCCCGCCCAGCAGCACCCCGGCCACGGCCGCCAGCACGAGCGCCTTCACGCGCGGCCGGCCTGCCGACGGCCTCTCGGGCGGCGGGTACCGAGGCGTCGGGCTCTCGGGTGGTGGGTACCGAGGCGGCATCGCCGGAGGAGGAGGCGGCAGCGGCGGCGGAGCCGCCGGGCCCGGTCGGGTGACCCAGCGCTGGCGTTCGGCATCCCATTCCAGGTCCACGGCTCAGCCCAGGAACTGCTCGATCGCCTGGACGACGGCGAGTGCCGAGGCGAGCCCGGACACCACCGTGCCGGCACCCGTGAGCAGGTGCCGCAGTCGCTCCAGCCGCGTCCGACCGGCCGTCCCGGTCCGTTCGAGTTCCGCGCCGACGGTCTCCAGCTCACCCTCCACGGCGTCCACGCCGTCGCCCTCCGCCCGGGCCAGGAGCGGGAGTTGCTGCTGGAGCGTCCGGACGGAGGTCAGCAGTTCCCGGGCCGAGGCGTCGAGCTGCACCGAGGAGTCGACGGCCCGCGCGCCCGCACCGGACGCCACCGCGCCCCCGCTCATCGACCCGATGGCGATCCCGCCCGGCGTGGCGGCACCCGGCACCGGAACGCCCGGATCACCTGCGGCAGGGGCAGAACCCACCCGCTGCGACCGGTCCTCCGCCAGGGCGTGGTCGCCCGCCGCGACCGCCCCGCCGCTCAGGTGGCCGATCGACACCCCGCCGGCCTGCTCCTGCGATTCGTCACTCATCGTTGATCCCCTCCATCAGGTCGTCGTTCCACCGGTGGCGGCGCCGGCCCGCGCCGAGGCGCCGGCCCCGGACGCGACCGCGCCGCCGCTCATGGCGCCGATGTAGACGCCGCCCTCCAGCACCTGCACCACGGTCTGCTCGAACTGGCCGGTCTCGTAGCCCTCGCTGTGCAGCGCCTCCCGCACGCCCGCGATGAGCCGCTCCTGGATCGTCCGCACGTACCGGCTGACGTCCAGGTCCTGGAGCAGCGAGACTTTCGACTCGGCGGCGAGTTCGCGCAGCGAGACCCCCGGCCGGGCCGACGGTGCGAAGCCGTCCCCCGCCGCAGCCGCCCCGCCCCAGGGCCCGGCGCCGTAGCGCAGCAGCGACCGGAGCGCGGCCGGCCCGGCGACGAAGGCGGACACCGCCGGGCGCCCGGACCGCAGCCGGACGCCGCGCAGCGCGACGGCGTCGGCCAGCAGCTCGTAGTCGCGCCGGACCGGCCCGAGGACGTGCGGCACGACCTCCAGCAACAGCAGCCGCCCCTGGGTGTGCACCCGGATCAGCACCGACAGCACCACCTGCTCGTCCCACGCGCCGATCCGGATCCGCAGGAAGTGCCGGCGCCGCTCGGCGCCCTCGTCCACCGCGTCGTGCAGGTGCCGTTCGACGGTCTCGCGGTCGCGCCGGACGGCGCCGCGCGGGGGGCCGTAGGGGAGGAAGACGACCTCCTCGACCTCCATGTCCCGCAGCCGGTCGAGGCTGGTCTCGGCGGCGGCCTGCTGCAGGGCGAGCAGGCGCGGGACGAACAGGTCGAGGACGGCGCGCGCGGTGAGGTCGCGCTGCTGCGGGTTGACGCCCTGCCCGGGGACGACGCGCCCGGTCGGCCGGCGCTTGAGCTCCAGGACGAACGACCACGGCTGGAACGGGATCCCGGAGCCGAGGAAGGGCTGCGCGGGGTCGTAGACGACGAGCGGGGAGTACTGCTCGGCGTCGATGCCGGCACCGATCGCGCGGTAGCGGCCCCGGTGGGGCAGTCCGGTGGGCGGCAGGTCGGGGTAGCGCAGCCGGTTGAGCTGCTCGCGGACGGTGCGGGCGGCCAGCAGCCGGTGCACCCACACCACGGCGGCGAGCGCGCACGGGAAGGCCACGCCGAGGTAGTACGAGTGCTGGGCGAGGTCGCTCACCGCCCTTTCCCAGTAGCCGAGTTGGGCGAAGGCGGCGGCGACGGAGAGGAAGCCGGTCCGGGCCCGCCGGAGCGGGTGCGGCGAGCCGGCCGGCGGGACGGGCGCGTAGAGCGCGTGGTTGCGGGCGGCCGGGGTCTTGGCGAACCAGGACAGCAGGCAGGCGGAGGCGTAGAGGAAGGCGAAGTTGGTGACGTACGGGGTGGCCGTCTGTATCCCTTCTCCGAGCGGGTCGGAGGCGGAGGGGTCGTAGTAGTCGCGCCCGTGCCCGGGGGAGGGGGTCGCGATCAGCGGCTGGTGCGAGGCGACGAAGAAGCCGATCCAGATCGCCGCCAGCACGGCGCCGGTGACCGCCTCCGCCACCCGCGCCTTGAGCGCGTGCGCGAGGACCGGGACGAGGTCGAAGCCCAGCGACGGCGGCACGGAGCGCTCGTCGTGCTCGACCAGCTCGGAGATGACGCGCCGGCGGAACTCCGGGTCGAGGTGCACGCCCGCGCACATCAGCCGGGTGGCCTCGGACGCGGCGTACGGCTGGAACGTCATCCACTTCCCCCCGGTGGCGAGTGCCAACTGGCCGGGATTATCTACCGCTTGACGGCCAGTCGGCTACCTCTTTAACGCAACGAGCCCCCGGACGGTCACGCCGTCCGGGGGCTCGCAGCGGCCGGGAGATCAGCACTCGATGACGTTGACGGCGAGGCCGCCGCGGGAGGTCTCCTTGTACTTGATCTTCATGTCGGCGCCGGTCTCCTTCATCGTCTTGATCGCCTTGTCGAGCGAGACGTGGTGCCGGCCGTCGCCGCGCAGGGCCATGCGGGCGGCGGTGACGGCCTTGACGGACGCCATGCCGTTGCGCTCGATGCACGGGATCTGGACCAGGCCGCCGACCGGGTCGCAGGTGAGGCCGAGGTTGTGCTCGATGCCGATCTCGGCGGCGTTCTCGACTTGCTCGGGGGTGCCGCCGAGGACCTCGGCGAGGCCGCCCGCGGCCATCGAGCAGGCGGAGCCGACCTCGCCCTGGCAGCCGACCTCGGCGCCGGAGATGGAGGCGTTCTCCTTGAACAGCATGCCGATCGCGCCGGCCGCGAGGAGGAAGCGGACGATGCCGTCGTCGTCGGCACCCGGGATGAAGTTCAGGTAGTAGTGCAGGGTGGCGGGGATGATCCCGGCCGCGCCGTTGGTCGGCGCGGTGACCACCCGGCGGCCGGAGGCGTTCTCCTCGTTGACCGCCATCGCGTAGAGCGTCACCCACTCCATCGCGTTGGCCGGGCCGATGCCCTCGGCGCGCAGCGCGCGGGCCGCGGCCGCCGCCCGGCGGCGCACCTTGAGGCCGCCCGGCAGGATGCCCTCGCGGGACATGCCGGCCCGGACGCACTCCTGCATGACCTGCCAGATCTCCAGCAGCCCGGTGCGGATCTCCTCCTCGCTGCGCCAGGCCTTCTCGTTCTCCAGCATCAGGCCGGAGATCGACAGCCCGGTCTCGCGGGTGAGGCGCAGCAGCTCCTCGCCGGTGCGGAAGGGGTAGCGCAGCGCGGTGTCGTCGGGCTTGACCCGGTCCGCGCCGATCGCGTCCTCGTCGACGACGAAGCCGCCGCCGACCGAGTAGTAGGTCTTCTCCAGCAGCGTCGAGCCGTCGGCCGCGAACGCCCACAGGGTCATCCCGTTGGCGTGGTACGGCAGCGAGCGGCGCCGGTGCAGGATCAGCTGGGTGTCGGGGTCGAAGTCGATCGGGTGCTCGCCGAGCAGGTTGATCCGCTTCTCGGCGGTGATCCGCTCGACGTCCTTGTCGGCCTGGTCGACGTCGACGGTGCGCGGGGAGTTGTTCTCCAGGCCGAGCAGGACGGCCTTCGGGGTGCCGTGGCCGTGGCCGGTGGCGCCGAGCGAGCCGTACAGCTCGGCCCGTACGCCCGCCACCCGGGGCAGCAGGCCTTCGGACCGCAGGCGCCGGGCGAACATCCGGGCGGCGCGCATCGGGCCGACCGTGTGGGAGCTCGACGGGCCGATGCCGATGGAGAAAAGGTCGAAGACACTGATGGCCACGGGGGACGTCCTTGTCTGGTCTCGTGGACGGACATAAGCGGTACATGGGACGGGGCACCGCGCGTCCTTCCAGTGTGCGCGGTGCCCCGGAAACTGCCGTGGCCGACCGGCGTGAGGCCGGTCACCCACCCCCGACGGTCAGAGGTTCGGGTAGAGCGGGTACTTCTCGGCCAGCGCGGTGACGCGGGCCTTGAGGGCGGCGGCGACGGTCTCGTCGAAGCCCGGCTTGAGGGCCTCGGCGATGATGTCGGCGACCTCGCGGAAGTCGTCGGCGCCGAAGCCGCGGGTGGCGAGGGCCGGGGTGCCGATGCGCAGGCCGGAGGTGACCATCGGCGGGCGCGGGTCGTTCGGGATCGCGTTGCGGTTGACCGTGATGCCGACCTCGTGGAGGCGGTCCTCGGCCTGCTGGCCGTCGAGCTGGCTGTTGCGCAGGTCGACCAGCACCAGGTGCACGTCGGTGCCGCCGGACAGCACGCTGGCGCCGGCCTCGGCGACGTCGGCCTGCAGGAGGCGCTCGGCGAGGATCCGGGCGCCGTCCAGGGTGCGCTGCTGGCGCTCCTTGAACTCCTCGGACGCGGCGACCTTGAACGCGACGGCCTTGCCCGCGATCACGTGCTCCAGCGGACCGCCCTGCTGGCCGGGGAAGACCGCGGAGTTGATCTTCTTGGCCCACTCGGCCTTGGACAGGATGACACCGCCGCGCGGGCCGCCCAGGGTCTTGTGGGTGGTGGTGGTGACGACGTCCGCGTACGGCACCGGGTTCGGGTGCAGGCCCGCGGCCACCAGGCCGGCGAAGTGCGCCATGTCCACCATGAGCAGGGCGCCGACCTCGTCGGCGATGCGGCGGAACTCGGCGAAGTCCAGCTGGCGCGGGTAGGCGGACCAGCCGGCGATGATCAGCTTCGGCTGGTGCTCCTTGGCCAGGCGCTCGACCTCGGCCATGTCGACCTGGCCGGTCTTCTCGTCCACGTGGTACGCGGCCACGTTGTAGAGCTTGCCGGAGAAGTTGATCTTCATGCCGTGGGTCAGGTGACCGCCGTGGGCCAGGCTCAGGCCCAGGATGGTGTCGCCCGGCTGGATCAGCGCGAACATCGCGGCGGCGTTGGCCTGCGCGCCCGAGTGCGGCTGGACGTTGGCGTGCTCGGCGCCGAACAGGGCCTTGATGCGGTCGATCGCGATCTGCTCGACGACGTCGACGTGCTCGCAGCCGCCGTAGTAGCGGCGGCCGGGGTAGCCCTCGGCGTACTTGTTGGTGAGCACCGAGCCCTGGGCCTCCATGACCGCCACCGGGGCGAAGTTCTCGGAGGCGATCATCTCCAGGGTGGTCTGCTGGCGGCGCAGTTCGGCGTCGACCGCGGCGGCGATCTCCGGGTCGAGGGAGTGCAGGGATTCGTTGAGAACCGTCATGGTGTGGTCTTCCCGGGGCGAAGGAGGGACGGCGGGGTGCGGGGGAGGGGCCACCGCGCTGCGGCCCCTCCCGTCACGGGCTGGTCAGCCGCCGATGAGGGCGGTGTACTCGTCGGCGTTGAGCAGCTCGTCGGTGGAGTCCACGCGGACCTTGAACAGCCAGCCGCCCTCGAACGGGGCGCTGTTGACCAGGCTGTTGTCGGCCAGGACGTCCTCGTTGCGCTCGACGACCTCGCCGGTCACCGGGGAGTACAGGTCGCTGACCGACTTGGTGGACTCCAGCTCGCCGCAGGTCTCGCCGGCGGTCACGGTGTCGCCCACCTCGGGCAGCTGCACGTAGACGATGTCACCGAGCGCGTCCGCGGCGTGCTTGGTGATGCCGACCGTCGAGACACCGTCCTCGGCGGCCGTCAGCCACTCGTGCTCCTTGGTGTACTGCAGGTGCTGGGGGTTGCTCATGGCGTCATTCTCCAGGATGGGAAGCGGGTACGACGAAGCGGGCCGCCGCGCGGACGGCTTCGGCGTGGATCAGTGGTTGACCGAGGGCCCGGGAAGATCCTCAGCGCGCGCGCTTGTAGAACGGCAGGGCGACGACCTCGACCGGCTCGTGCTTGCCGCGCACGTCCACCGCGACGGCGGTGCCGGGGGCGGCGTGGGCCGCGTCGACGTAGGCGATCGCGATCGGCTTGCCCAGCGTCGGGGACGGCGCGCCCGAGGTGATCCGGCCGATCGGCGTGCCGTCGGCGGAGACCACGGTGTACTCGGCGCGCGGCACGCGCTTGCCCTCGGAGACCAGGCCGACCAGGACGCGCGGCGCCCCACCCTGACTACGCAGCGCCTCGGCCTCGGCGGCGGCCTTCTCCAGGGCCTTGCGGCCGATGAAGGCGCCGTCGTTGGTGGTCTTGTCGAAGCGGACGACCCGGCCGAGGCCGGCGTCGAACGGGGTCAGGTCGGTGGAGAGCTCGTGCCCGTACAGCGGCATGCCCGCCTCCAGGCGCAGGGTGTCGCGGCAGGACAGGCCGCACGGCACCAGGCCGTGGCCCTCGCCGGCGGCGGTCAGCGCCTGCCAGATGGCCTCGGCGTCGGCCGGGGCGCAGAAGATCTCGAAGCCGTCCTCGCCGGTGTAGCCGGTGCGGGCGAGCAGCACGTCCCGGCCGGCCACCTGGGCGGGCAGGATCGCGTAGTACTTCAGGCCGGGCAGGTCGGCCTCGGTGGTCTTCGCGAGGATCGCGGTGGACTCCGGGCCCTGGACGGCGATCAGCGCGTAGGTGTCGCGGTCGTCGGTGACGACGGCGTCGAAGCCCTTGGCGCGGGCGATCAGCTCGTCCAGCACCAGCTGGGCGTTGGAGGCGTTGGCGACGACGAGGAAGGCGTCCTCGCGCAGGCGGTAGACGATCAGGTCGTCCAGGATGCCGCCGTCCTCGGCGCAGATCATGGTGTAGCGGGCGCGCAGCACGCCGAGCGCGGAGACGAAGCCGACCAGCGCGTGGTCCAGCATCTCGCCGGCCTGCGGGCCGGTCACGGTGATCTCGCCCATGTGGGACAGGTCGAACAGACCGGCCTTGGTGCGGACGGCGAGGTGCTCCTCGCGCTCGCTGCCGTATCGCAGCGGCATGTCCCAGCCGGCGAAGTCGGTCATGGTCGCGCCGAGGGCGCGGTGGAGCGCGTCGAGCGCGGTGAGGCGGAGGGACGACATGGCCTGGGAACTCCTCGGTCTGGGCACTCAGGGGTGCACGCGCCGGACCGGACCCGCTCGGGGACCGACCCCGCGCGCGGGCATGCGGCGGCGTGGGTCTCCCCATCTGTCGTCGAACCTGAGAGCTTCACCGCGCAGCGGCCCGTCGCTGTTTCCAGCTTTCCGGACAGGATGGCGGCTTGCACCGTGGGTGGGCGCACGACAGGCCGTGCGCCGCTTTCCAGATGTGCCTAACCCGTGCGGTAGGGGGGCCTGAGAGATTCCGGGGAGGACTTGCTCCTTCGGCGCCGGCCGTGCCGCCAGACGGGGCACTCCGGACTCTCCCGCACGGGGTCGAGCGGCCGGTATGGAGTTGGAGGGGGCCGACTGCGCACGACGCCGTCGGACGCGCACATCATGGCACGTCCGCGGCACCGATGGGAGAGGGGACCCGGTCACACACCACGGAAAGGAACAGGCGCCCCTAGGGTCTGCCGTCGATTTCCCGCCCTCCGGGCGGACGACGGGACATCGACGGCAGACCCTAGACTGCTGCGCGTCGACAGCAGTGGGCGGCCGACGGGCAGAGGGCGGTACAGGGGCGCATGGGGTACCCGGTGGAGCAGCAGCAGGGGTGGGGCGGCCCGGACACGCCGCCGCCGGGCGGGGCCTGGCCGGCCAACGAGCTGGAGCAGGTGCTCACCGCCGCGCTGGGCGATCCGGGTGCGACGCCGCGGGTGGTCGAGGTCCTGGCGCGCAGCCAGGTGTGGATCCCGCTGCCCGCCGGGGGCGACCCGCAGGGGCAGTCGCTGGACCTGCCGACCATCGAGCTCGGCGGCGAACCGTACGTACCGGTGTTCTCCTCGCAGGAGGTGTTCCTCCAGCAGGCGCCGGGGATGGCCTTCGCGATCGCGCCGGCCTGGGAGTTCGCCCGCGGGCTGCCGCTGGGCGTCGGCATCGCCGTGAACCCGGAGGCCGCCGTCGGCATCCCGGTGCCGCCGCAGGGCGTCGCCGAGCTGCGCCGCGGGCCGCGCGAGGACCGCTGGGAGGACCCCTCGGCCCCGACCGGTGGCCGGGTCGCGCTGCGCGAGCCCGTGCCGGGCGAGGACCCGGAGCACTTCCTGGCCGCCTGCCGCGGCGAACTCGCCGCGCTGCCGGGAGTGTTGACCGCGCGGCGCGCGCTCGCGAGCATCGAGGGCGAGCCGACCGTCATGTTCATCGGCGTGCAGCTGGACCCGGCCGCCCCGGCCGACCCGGCGGCGGTGAACGATGCGCTGGGCCGCGCGCTGGGAACCGCGCCGCTGCCCGGCGGCGTCCACCTCGTGCTGCTCGACCTCGCGGACGATCCGGTGGTCGACTGGCTGCTCACCCGGGTGCTGCCGTTCTACGCGCGGGTGTGACGGGGTTCGTTCGTAGGCACGTCGCCGTGGCGTCGGCCGGTGCCGCGCCATAGGGTGCGTGCAGACGGCCGACGGGCCGGTGGCCGGTGAGGAAAGAGGCGCGGCGAGGTGGGCGCATGAGTGCGGGAGCGGTGTCCGGTGGTGCACCGGGGCCCTGGGGCCAGGCACCGGCCGGGCGCCCCGGCGCGGATCCGGGGGCGCTGGAGCGCGCGCTGCGCGAGGTCGCGCCGGAGCGCTACGAGGCGTACGAGCAACTGCTCCGCGCCCTGGCCGAGGGCCAGGTCTGGATGCTGCTGTGGCACGGCACCCCGGGCAGCCCGGACGCCCAGTACGGGAACATGGAGATCAGCGGCCACGGCTACGCGCCGGCCGTCACCTCCCCCGAGCAGCTGGCCGCCTCCGGCTGGGCGCGCGCCCACGAGGTCATCTCCGGGCGCGAGATCGCCGCGTCGCTGTACCGGACCCGCTGGGGCCTGTGGCTGAACCCGCACGCCCCGGGCGGCGGGGTCGGCGTGCCGTGGGCGGACCTGCGGCGGATCGCGGCGGGCCTGGACCGGCTGCCGGCCGGGCCGCTGAAGCTCAGCGAGCCCCAGGTGAACGCCCAGCAGTTCTTCGCGCTGCTGGAGCACCAGGCGGGCGAGGTGCGGGCCGTCCGGGCGCTACGCCGGGCCTGGGTGCAGCCGGCCGTGGGCGAACCGTACCTGGCCATCGGCCTGGACCTGTACGACAGCTCCCCGCCGGCCGTGGAGGCGGTGCGGGCGCTGATGCAGCGGGCGATCGCGGTGGCCCCGGAGGGGCTGGCGGTGTCCACCGTGGCGATGGCGGACGAGTTCGACCCGGTGGCGCTGTGGATGCGGGCCAAGGCGCGGCCGTTCTACGACCGCGAGGCGGCCGGGCTCGGCCGGCCGACCGGTGCCTACCCGCCGGTGCCGCCGCCGGGCCACCAGGCCCCGCCGTACTACCCGCAGCAGACCGGTCCCGGCTGGCACGGGCAGCCGCAGCCGCCCCAGCGGCCGTGGCCCGGATACCCGGGGCGCTGACCTCCCAAACGGGCAAAACCCGATTACGGAAGCCGACTTGACGTCATGTCAGGTCGGCTTCGGCGTTTTCCGGACGACTTCGCGACCAGGGGTGTCAGGCATCTTGACACGGTTATCACGGCCATGTGAAGAGGGATATGCCAATGATCGTGCGGGTGCATGCACGCAGATCACAGTTGGGCATCTGTCGCTTGGCAGGGCTGGCGCAAGCCAGTTCGGATGGCAGAGAGTTCTGCGCAACGCACCGCGCGACTTCGGAACCCCACAAAGGTGAACGCGCACGCCGACCGCTCCAGCCACGCGACGCCCATCCCGCGTGGTGGCAGTGCCCTGTGCACGACGCACTGCCGCACTGCCGCGAAACCCCGCTCCTAAGCACCTCCGCACGTCCGCATAGCCGCACCGCCGAAGCCGGCGACCGGCACCCGTGGGCCGGCCACCGTCGGCGAGGGGACCAACTGACATGACCACATCCGTCACCACCGCCGGGAACGATCCGGAGGCACCCGCCCCCGCGAGCCCGGCCCAGAAGATCGAGGGCCGCTCCCTCGGCCAGATCGCCTGGACCCGTTTCAAACGGGACAAGCTGGCCGTCGTCGGCGGCGTCGTCGTGATCCTGCTGATCGTGCTCGCCGTCCTGGCCAAGCCGATCGAGGGGGTGTTCGGCCTCGATCCGGACGCCTTCAACCAGGACCTGCTGGACGCCAACCTCGGCGGTCTGCCGCTCGGGGACTGGGGCGGCATGAGCATGGACCACCCCCTCGGCATCGACCCCGTCAACGGCCGCGACCTGCTCGCCCGCGTCATCGAGGGCTCCTGGGTCTCCCTGCTGGTCGCCTTCGGCGCGACGCTGCTGTCCAACACCATCGGCACCGTACTCGGCGTGATGGCCGGCTACTACGGCGGCTGGGTGGACACCCTGATCAGCCGGGTCATGGACGTCTTCCTGGCGTTCCCGCTGCTGCTCTTCGCCATCGCGATCTCGACCTCGCTGCAGGGCGGTGCGTTCGGCCTGCACGGCCTCCCGCTGCACCTCCTGGTGCTGATCTTCGTGATCGGCTTCTTCAACTGGCCCTACATGGGCCGGATCGTGCGCGGGCAGACGCTCTCGCTGCGCGAGCGGGAGTTCGTGCACGCGGCCCGCAGCCTCGGCGCCCGCGGCCCGTTCATCCTGTTCAAGGAACTGCTGCCGAACCTGGTCGGTCCGATCCTGGTCTACTCGACCCTGCTGATCCCGACCAACATCCTCTTCGAGGCCGGCCTCAGCTTCCTCGGCGTCGGCATCCAGCCCCCGCAGGCCTCCTGGGGCGGCATGCTCAACGACGCGATCAAGTACTACCAGGTGGACCCCCAGTACATGGTGGTTCCCGGTCTGGCGATCTTCCTCACCGTGCTCGCCTTCAACCTGCTCGGCGACGGGCTGCGTGACGCCCTCGATCCCAAGAGCAACTGACCCCGCGTCAGGTTCCTTCACCGCCTCCACTTCCTCAAGGGGTTGATCTCACCCATGCGTAGGTCCCGTACCGTCGCGCTGACCGCGGTGGCAGCTGCCGCAGTCCTCGTCGTGACCGGATGCACGTCCAGCAAGACTTCAGGTGGCACCTCCTCCACCAACGCGTCCGGCGCCGGTGCCGACGCGGCCACCAAGGGGATCGTCAACGCCTCGGACAAGAAGGGCGGCACGGTCACCTACGAGATGAAGGGCACCCCGGACTCCTTCGATCCGGGCAACACGTACTACGCCTACATCTACAACTTCTCGCGCCTGTACGGGCGTCCGCTGACCACCTTCGCCCCGGGCCCCGGCGAGCAGGGCAACAAGCTCGTCCCGGACCTCGCGGCCGGCCTCGGCCAGCCCAGCGCGGACGGCCTGACCTGGACGTACAAGCTGCGCGCGGGCCTGAAGTACGACGACGGCTCCGCGATCACCTCGAAGGACGTCAAGTACGCCGTCGAGCGCTCCAACTTCGCGCCGGATGTGAACTCCAACGGCCCGACGTACTTCCACGACCTGCTGGTCGACAACGACACGCCTTACCAGGGTCCGTACAAGGACAAGGAAGGCGGCCTGAAGTCGATCGAGACCCCGGACGACCTGACCATCGTCTTCCACCTGAAGCAGCCGTTCGCGGACTTCGACTACCTGGTCAGCGCCCCGCAGACGGTCCCGGTCCCGCAGGCCAAGGACGACGGCGCCGGCTACGTGAAGCACGTGGTCTCCTCGGGCACCTACAAGTTCGCGTCCTACGACGACGGCAAGCAGCTCACCCTGGTGCCGAACACCAACTGGGACCCGAGCACCGACCCGATCCGCAAGCAGCTCGCGGACAAGATCGTGGTCAAGATGGGCATGGACCAGGCCACCGTCGACAAGGACCTGATGGCCGGCAACGCCCAGGTCGACCTGGTGGGCCTCGGCGTCGACCCGCAGACCCAGGCGCAGATCCTGCAGAACCCGAAGCTCAAGGCCAGCAGCGACAACGCCTACGGCGGCCGCCTGGCGTACGTCGCGATCAACACCAAGGTCGCGCCGTTCGACAACATCGAGTGCCGCAAGGCCGTCCAGTTCGCGATCGACAAGACCTCGACGCAGCTCAGCTTCGGCGGCCCGGTCCGCGGCGCGATCGCCAACACCGTGCTCCCGCCGGACATCCCGGGCCACCAGGACTTCAACACCTGGGAGACCAAGGACAACAAGGGTGACGAGGCCAAGGCCAAGGACGCCCTCAAGGCCTGCGGCAAGCCGGACGGCTTCAGCACGGTGATCTCCGCCCGCACCGAGCGCGACCCCGAGGTCCAGGCCGCGACCGCGATCCAGGCCGCGCTGAAGAAGGTCGGCATCACCGTCGAGATCCAGAAGTTCCCGCAGGGCAAGTACTTCTCGGACAACGCCGGTGCCCCGCAGTTCACCCAGGACCACAACATCGGCCTGATGATGATGCAGTGGGGTGCCGACTGGCCGACCGGCTACGGCTTCCTGCAGCAGATCGTCGACGGCCGCGCCATCAAGGCCTCCGGCAACAGCAACCTGGCCCAGCTGAACGACCCGGCGATCAACAAGATGCTGGACGACGCCATCGCCAGCCCCGACCAGGCGAACCGCGAGAAGATCTACGCCCAGATCGACAAGAAGGTCATGGACCAGGCGGTCTACGTCCCGCTGACCTACGTCAAGGTCTTCCTGTACCGCCCGGACAGCGCCACCAACGTCGTCGCCACCTCGGGTTACTCGGGCCAGTACGACTACCTGAACATCGGCACCACCAAGTAAAGAGCCTGGCTCCGCATCCCTGAAGGCAGGTGAAGGCAGCGGCGCCCGCCGCCGTCCGGAAGATCCCGGACGGCGGCCGGCCGCCGGAGCCGCCCA
>NZ_JBFBDY010000074.1:17516-21708 GCF_040683475.1 Kitasatospora sp. NPDC093558
ATCCCTTAACATCGCAACCACAACAATACGCGCTGGCACCCCAACACGTCTTGGGTGGTCTCGAAGGGGGCGCCCGCGGGGTTGGGCATCACCCGGGTGGGCGGGGGGCCGCCGGAGCCGCCCAACTGTGTTTGCCTACATCATCCGCAGGATCTTCGCGGCCGTCGTGCTGCTGCTGGTGGTCAGCGCGGTCACCTTCGCGATCTTCTTCCTGCTCCCGCGCATCGCCGGCGAGACCACCGACCAGCTGGCCGCCCAGTACGTCGGGAAGAACCCGTCGCCCGAGGCGATCGCGGCGGTCAAACAGAACCTCGGGTTCGACCAGCCGCTGTACACCCAGTACTGGAACTTCCTGAAGGGCCTGGTCGGCGGCGCCGAGTACAAGTTCGGCCCCGACCCGGTCACCTGCCACGTACCGTGCTTCGGCTACTCGTTCAAGAACCACATCGAGGTCTGGCCCGAGCTCACCAAGCGCATCCCGATCACGCTCTCCCTGGCCATCGGCGCGGCCGTGCTCTGGCTGGTCTCCGGTGTCACCACCGGCGTCATCTCCGCCCTCAAGCCGCGCTCGGTCTTCGACCGCATCGCCATGGGCATCTCGCTCGCCGGCGTCTCGCTGCCGGTCTTCTTCACCGGCGCGCTGCTGCTCACGGTCTTCAGCTACGAGTGGCCGATCCTGGACAACCTCCAGTACGTCGACTTCACCGACGACCCGCTCATGTGGGCCCGCAACCTGATCCTCCCGTGGATCTCGCTGGCCTTCCTCTACTCCGCCCTCTACGCCCGGCTCACCCGCGCCGGGATGCTGGAGACGATGAGCGAGGACTACATCCGCACCGCCCGGGCCAAGGGCCTGGTCGAGAGCAAGGTCGTCACCCGGCACGGGCTGCGCGCCGCGCTCACCCCCGTCGTGACCATCTTCGGCATGGACCTCGGCCTGCTCCTCGGCGGTGCGCTCATCACCGAGCAGGTCTTCTCGCTGCAGGGCGTCGGCGCCTTCGCCGTCCAGGCGATCTCCGACAACGACCTGCCGAAGATCCTCGGCGTCACCCTGCTCGCCGCCTTCTTCATCGTCGCCTGCAACCTCGTGGTCGACCTCCTGTACGCCCTCGTCGACCCCCGGGTGAGGCTCTCGTGACCGAGCTCCAGAACACCACGGCGCCCGCCGCGCAGACCCCGGCCGGCGACCCGTTCCTCTCCGTCCGCGACCTGCGGATCCACTTCGACACCGACGACGGCCTGGTCCGCTCGGTGGACGGGGTCAGCTTCGACCTGCACAAGGGCCGCACCCTCGGCATCGTCGGCGAGTCCGGCTCCGGCAAGTCCGTCACCTCGCTCGGCATCATGGGCCTGCACCGCTCCAAGCGGGCCCGGATCAGCGGCGAGATCCGGCTGAACGGCGAGGAGCTGGTCTCGGCCGGCCCGGACCGGGTGCGCCAGCTGCGCGGCCGCGAGATGGCGATGATCTTCCAGGACCCGCTGACCGCGATGCACCCCTACTACACGGTCGGGGCGCAGATCGTCGAGGCCTACCAGGTGCACCACCCGCGCGCCACCAAGCGCGAGGCCCGCGCCCGGGCCATCGAGATGCTCGACCGCGTCGGCATCCCGCAGCCCGACCGCCGCGTGGACGACTACCCGCACCAGTTCTCCGGCGGCATGCGCCAGCGCGCGATGATCGCCATGGCCCTGGTCAACGACCCGTCCCTGCTGATCGCCGACGAGCCCACCACCGCCCTGGACGTCACCGTCCAGGCGCAGATCCTGGACCTCATCCGCGACCTCCAGGACGAGTTCGGCTCCGCCGTCATCATCATCACCCACGACCTCGGGGTGGTCGCCGAGCTCGCCGACGACATCCTCGTCATGTACGGCGGCAAGTGCATCGAGCGCGGCCCCGCCGAGACCCTCTTCGACGCGCCCGAACACCCCTACACCTGGGGCCTGCTGGGCTCCATGCCGCGCCTCGACCGGGAGCTCCAGGACCGGCTCGTCCCGGTCAAGGGCACGCCGCCCAGCCTGATCAACGTGCCGAGCGGCTGCGCCTTCCACCCGCGCTGCCCGTACGCGGGGCTGACCGGCGGGCGCTCCACGAGCGAGGTCCCGGTGCTGGCCGAGGCCGCGCCCGGGCACCACGCGGCCTGCCACCTCGGGGCGGCCGAGCGGCACCGCATCTTCACCGAAGAGATCGCGCCCCGGCTGTGAGCCCGGCCTCGTACCACCTTTCTGGAGAGAACCGATGACGGACACTCAGACGGCTGCCGTCCCAACGCCCGCACCCGCCCCGGAGCGCGAGCCGCTGCTGAAGGTGACCGGCCTGACCCGGCACTTCCCGATCCGCAGCGGACTGCTGCGGCGCCAGACCGGCGCGGTGCGGGCCGTCGACGGCATCGACTTCACCGTCAACGCGGGCGAGACGCTGGGCGTCGTCGGCGAGTCCGGTTGCGGCAAGTCGACGATGGGCCGGCTGGTCACCCGGCTCGACGAGCCGACCGGCGGCACGATCGAGTTCGAGGGCACCGACATCACCCACCTGGGGGCCGGTGCGATGCGGCCGCTGCGCCGCGACATCCAGATGATCTTCCAGGACCCGTACTCCTCGCTCAACCCGCGGCACACCGTCGGCACCATCGTCGGCGCGCCGTTCCGGCTCCAGAACGCGGTGCCGCAGGGCGGGCTCAAGAAGGCCGTCCAGGAACTGCTGGAGCTGTGCGGGCTCAGCCCCGAGCACTACAACCGCTACCCGCACGAGTTCTCCGGCGGCCAGCGCCAGCGCATCGGCATCGCCCGGGCGCTCGCCCTGCGGCCCAAGATGATCGTCGCGGACGAGCCGGTCTCCGCGCTCGACGTCTCCATCCAGGCCCAGGTGGTCAACCTGCTGGACGACCTCCAGCGCGAGCTCGGCCTGACCTACCTGATCATCGCGCACGACCTCTCGGTGGTGCGGCACGTCTCGGACCGGGTCGCCGTGATGTACCTCGGCAAGGTCGTCGAGATCGCCGACCGGGACTCGCTCTACAGCAGCCCGATGCACCCGTACACCACCGCGCTGATGTCCGCGGTGCCGGTGCCCGACCCGCGCCGCCGCCAGCGCGCCGGCCGCGAGCGCATCCTGCTCAAGGGCGACGTCCCCTCGCCGATCAACCCGCCCAGCGGCTGCCGCTTCCGCACCCGCTGCTGGAAGGCGCAGGAGATCTGCGCCACTCAGGAGCCCACGCTGACCACCATGCGGACCGGGCACCAAGTCGCCTGTCACTTCCCGGAGAACGCCCCGACGGACACCCTCGTGGACGCGAAGGCCTGACGCACCGGGCGCCGGAGGACGTCGGAAGGGGAGGTCCGCGCAGGTCATAGTTGTTCCCGTGACCTCGCAGATCTTCCCCTCCGACGTGCAGCAGTCGCTGGACCTCGTCGGCATCTTCGTCTTCGCCCTCTCCGGAGGGCTGCTCGCCGTCCGCAAGAACATGGACATCTTCGGGATCTGCGTGCTCGCCGAGGCCACCGCCCTCGGCGGCGGTGTCATGCGCGACCTCGTCATCGGGGCCACCCCGGTCGCCGCGTTCAGCAACCTCGGCTACTTCCTGACCCCGCTCGCCGCCGGGCTCGTCGTGTTCTTCCTGCACCCCGAGGTCGAGCGGATCAACCGCGCCGTGCAGACCCTCGACGCGCTCGGGCTCGGCCTGTTCTGCGTCACCGGCACCGCCAAGGCCCACGACTACGGGCTCGGCGCCGTCGCGGCCGTCGCGCTCGGCATGGTCACCGCGGCCGGCGGCGGCGTCATCCGGGACGTCCTCGCCGGGGAGATCCCCTCGCTGCTGCGCTGGGACCGCGAGATCTACGCCGTGCCCGCGCTGGTCGGCGCCGCCCTGGTCGCCGTGCTGATCGGCCTCGACCGGCTCACCGGCGCCACCGGCACCGCCGCCGCGCTCACCGCCTTCCTGCTGCGGATGCTCGCCCTCAAGTACGGCTGGCGCGCCCCGCGGGCCTGGCACCGCAACGGTTCTCGCACCAGCGAGGACTAGGCGAGCCGCCGTACGCGAGCGAGATCGCCTCCGCCGTGCACAGCAGCTCCGGCACCATCCTGGCCAGCTCGCCCGGCGGCACCTCGCTCGCCGGGGCGCTCACCGCACACGCCGCGACCGTCCGCCCGCCGCTGCCCGACACCGGCGCGGCCACGCAGGTCACCGGCTCC
>NZ_JBFBDY010000075.1:0-21232 GCF_040683475.1 Kitasatospora sp. NPDC093558
GTCGCCGCCGCCGGAGGCGATCGCGTGGAGGCGGGTGAGCTTGGCCCGGGCGTCGCCGCCGCCGCGCTCGACCTCGTCGATCACGTTCCCGGCGACGGCGTGCTCCCAGGTGTCGAGCATCTCGGTGAGGAGGGCGTCGCGGTTGCGGAAGTAGCCGTAGAAGCCGCCCTTGGTGACGCCGAGCGCCTGGGCGAGGACCTCGACGCGCACGGCGTCGGGCCCGCCGCTGGCGAGTGCCCGCAGGCCTTCGACGATCCACGCCTCGCGCGGCGTACGGGGGTTGGCCACGGGTTTCTCCGATCACGCGCCGTCGCGCGACTGCGCACGACGGTCCTGGAGACCCTGCCTATACGGTGCCGTATAAACGGGTCTAGCCTGCTTCTGTACGGCATCGTATAGACAGGGCGCCCGGGCCGGGCGCCCGGACAAGGGGCTGACGCATGAGACTCCCCAGCACCGCGCACACCTCGCGACCGTGGCGGATCCACGAGATCGCCCCGGACTTCCGGGTGGAGGACGTCTGGGCGCTGCCCACGCCGGGCGGGCCCGACGACCTCCCGTACCTGGTACGGCAGTTCACCGACGGGGAGGAGCCCGGGAAGGCCAGCTCCTCGTTCGTGTACCGCACGCTCTTCGCGCTCCGGTGGAAGCTCGGGCGCCTGCTGCACCTGGACGGCGCCGGCTCCGGCGTGGGCGGCCGGGTGCCGTCGCTCCGCGACCGGCTGCCGGCGGACCTGCGCGCCGCGCCGCCCGGGCCGGACTCGGACTCGCTGCCGTTCCGGTCCGTCTACCTGCTGCACGACGAGTGGGCGGCCGAGCTGGCGAACCGGACGATGCACGGCGTGCTGCACCTCGGGTGGGTGCCGGACGGCGCGGGCGGCTACCGCGCGCAGATGGCCGTGCTGGTGAAGCCGAACGGCCTGCTCGGTGCCGCCTACATGCTGGGCATCAAGCCGTTCCGGTACGTCGGGGTGTACCCGGCGCTCCTGCGGTCGATCGGGCGCAGGTGGGAGGAGACGGCGGGACAGCGGAAGTAGTGGGCCCGCTGCGCGGGAAGTCGGACCGGCCGACTTCCCGCGCGCGTGCGTCGGTGCTACTTGGCGGCGGTCTGTACCTTGTCGACCTGCTTCATGACGGTCTTCACATCCGGCAGGCCCGGGTCGGCGAGCGCGGAGTCGGAGACCAGCGTCAGCACGTCCCCGGTGTGCGTGACGACGTAGCCGCGCGCCTCGCAGGGCGCCTTGGCGCAGTCGTCGGCCGTGAACGTGGCGTTGAGGGTGAGCGTCGCCTCGCCGGCCGCCGGGGCGGTGGCCTTGGCGAAGGTGACCTTCACCGGGGCCTTGCCCGCGCCGGTCGCGGTGAACGACGCGCACCCGGCGAGCGCGGTGTCGGCGGCGGTCAACGCCTTCGCGGCCTGGCCGGCGCCGAGCTGGGTGAGCTGGACGAAGGTGAACTCGCGGCCGTTGGTCTGGTAGTACACGCCGGTGGCGGACGGCGCCGGGGTGGCCGCGCTGCCGTTGTCGACGAGGTCGAGCAGCGGCTGGCAGGCGGGCTTCTCGGCGGTGAGCCGGTGGTCGGGGCGGGTCGGGCCGAGCGACGAGCGCTGCGCGTCGGCCTTGAGGTCGGCAGTGGTGAGCAGGGCCTTGACGAGCTGGTCCTGCGTCAGGGCCTTGCCGCCGGCCGGAGCCTTGGTGCCGGTTGCGGCTCCGGTGGCGGGCGCGGCGCTGGTGGCGCCACCGGTGGCGGGCGCGGGTGCGGTGGTGGTGGTGCCACCGGTCTTGTCGTCGTTGGGCCCGCAGGCGGCGGTGAGCAGGGCGAGCGGCACCAGGACGCCGGCGACGACGGATATGCGCAGAGAACGCATGGCAGGTATTCCCCCGAATACGCATGTGCAGGGAGTGGCCAGTCGGCCGACTGACAGGCGATCAAGTTAGCGCATGGCGCGGACGGCGCGTCGACGGCGTCCAGCGCTCCCCGGGGCCGCGTACCGTCACGCAGCGCGACGGCCGCCGCCGCCCGTCCGGCAGCGCGTCCGCCCTCGCGTCCGCCCTCGGGTCCGCCCGCGCCTGGCGTCACGTTCGGTGACGGAGGAGGCCGCGGACCGCAGATCTGACCCCGCAGGCCGGGTGTGTCAGGCTGGTGGGGGAGCACCGCCGAAACCGGGAGGCCCGCGATGGCCGAGATCAGGGTGAACGGGGTCTCGCTGCACTACGAGGCCCGCGGTGAGGGGCCCGGCGTCGTCCTGGTGCACGGCTCCTGGAGCGACGGCGACACCTGGGCGCACGTCGTGCCCGGCCTGGCCGAGTCGGCCACCGTCGTCAGCTACGACCGCCGCGGCCACAGCCGCAGCGAGGACCTGCTCACCCAGGGCTCGGTGCACGAGGACGCGGCCGACCTGGCCGGCCTGATCGAGGGCCTCGGCCTCGCCCCGGCGTTCGTCTGTGGGGACTCCTACGGCGCGCTCGTCACGCTGCGCCTGGCCACCGCCCGCCCCGACCTGCTGCGCGGCATCGCCGTCCACGAGCCGCCCGGCAGCGGCGTCCTGCTCGCCGACCCGGACCTGCGCCCGATCGGGACGGCCTTCGCGGACCGGATCGCCGCCGTCCGGGAGCTGCTGGAACAGGCCGAGTCGGCGGCGGCGGCCGAACTGTACGTCGACACCCTCGCCTTCGGCCCCGGCGCCTGGTCGCAGCTGCCCGCGCCCGTGCGGCACACCTACATCCGCAACGCGCCCACCTACCTGGACGAGCTGCGCGACCCGGACGCCCTGGACCTCGACCTCACCGGCCTGGCCCGCTACGGCGACCCGGCGCTGCTCACGCAGAGCGACGACAGTGCGCCGATGTTCGGCGAGGTGCTGGACCTGATCGACCTCACCCTGGCGAAGGCCGAGCGCCACCTGTACGAGGGCGCCGGTCACGCTCCGCACCTGTCGCAGCCGGAGGAGTGGGTGCGGGTGGTGCTCCCGCGGGCCCTGTTGTGACGAGCCCGTTGCCGGGGACGAGCCCGTTGCCGGGCACGTGACTACGGGCGCGCCTCCGCCAGCTCCTCGCCGCGCGGCGTCCGCCGGTACAGCACCTCCCGGCCGCTGCGCACCCGGCTCACCAGCCCCGACCGGTGCAGCACGCCCAGGTGGTACGAGACCGTGCCCGCGCTCAGGAAGTGCCGGTCCGCCAGCGCCGCCGTCGTGGCCGGGTCGACCAGGGCGGTGAGCAGGTCCGCCCGGGTCGGGCCGAGTAGCTGCGCCAGCGCCGGGCTGGGCTCCGGGCGGGCCGCCCGCCGGTCCGTGACCGGGTACATCAGCGTCGGCGCGCGGTGGACGCCGTCGATCGGGTCCAGGATGACGTGGATCCGACGGGTCACCAGCGTCGGCATCAGCAGCACCATCCGGGCCGGCAGCGTCACCGTGAACCGGCTCTCCAGCTCGATCCGCCCCTTGGCCCAGGAGAGCTGCGGCGCCAGGGAGTTGATCAGGGCCCCGGTGCCGTGGCGGGCGAGGAAGCGGCCCCGCCGGTCGATCTCGGCGTCGATCACCGCCCGGGCGTCCGGCCAGTACGGCGCGAGCGCGAGCTCCCAGTACCGGCCCAGCTCGTCCGCCGCCCGGTGCGCGAAGTACGTCGCGCCGCGCTCCAGCGTCCGCTCGACGACCTCCGGCAGCGGACGGCCCAGCAGGCCGGCCTCGGGGCGGCCGTGCCGGACGGTCAGCAGCTCGCCGAGGACGCGCTCGGGCGGCGTGGCGCGGACGGCCGCCAGCTGCTC
This sequence comes from Kitasatospora sp. NPDC093558, assembly GCF_040683475.1. Classification (NCBI taxonomy): domain Bacteria; kingdom Bacillati; phylum Actinomycetota; class Actinomycetes; order Kitasatosporales; family Streptomycetaceae; genus Kitasatospora; species Kitasatospora sp. NPDC093558. The sequence continues at coordinate 3,760 of NZ_JBFBDY010000075.1, forward strand.
CGCGACCTCGGGCGCGGGGCCGGTCGGGTGTGGCGAGAGGAAGTCGGGCAGGTAGCCGCCGTCCTTGTCCAGGGCCAGCCCGGCGAGCAGTTCGAGCCGCTCCCGGCGCAGGACGCGGCGGGTGCGGCTGACCCAGGCGTATGGGCCGGTGCGGGACGTCAGGCCGGACGACATCAGCGTGTTGACCGCCTCGTGCAGCGGCGAGACGACGAACCGCGAGCGGGCCAGGCCGGTCGAGTCGATGGTGAGCGTGATCATCGGTGTCCTTCCCCCGTCGGACAGCAGTGGCTCGGATCGCGCCGGGTCGAAATCTGACCGCTCCGGGGCCGGCTCCGGTCGCCGACGTTTCGAACCTGCTCGAATCCTCGCAGGAATCGTCGCGCCGCGGTGCCCCTGCGGCACATGCTCTTCCTCGACCGCGTCAGCGCGAGTCGGTACGCGGGCCATCTGGCACGGAGAAGGCCCGGAGAAGGCCCGGAGAAGGCCCGGAGAAGGCACGGGGAAGGACGAACATGACGAGAACGCGAGGCCGCGTCGCCGCCCTGCTGGGCGCCGTCGCGGTGGTCGCCGGGACGACGCTGGGCTCCCCGGCGGTCGCCGCCGCGGACGGGGCGGGCGGCGGGCTCACCGTGCAGGCGCCCTGTCCGGGCAGCCCGGGCTTCACCTGCGGCACCCTCACCGTCCCGCTCGACCACGGCGGCGAGACCCCCGGCACCCTCGACCTGCGGGTCGCCGTCGGCGGCAACACCGACGCGCCCAAGGGCGACCTGCTGTTCCTCACCGGCGGCCCCGGCCAGCCCGGCGTCCCGTTCGTGAGCCGGATCGCGGCCAAGCTGGCGCCCGTCCTCAAGGACTACCGCCTGGTGATGTTCGACCAGCGCGGCACCGGCGCCAATGCCCTCCGGTGCCCGGAGCTCCAGGAGCAGATGGGCGCCTCCGACCTCGCCCCGCCCACCCCGAAGGCCGTCACCGACTGCGCGGCCGCGATCGGCCCGAACCGGCGGTACTACAGCACCGCCGACACCGTCGCCGACATCGACCAACTGCGGCGCGCCCTCGGCGACAAGCGGCTCACCCTGGACGGCGTCTCGTACGGCACGTTCACCGCCGAGCGGTACGCGATGGCGCACCCGGCGCACGTCGCCCGGCTGGTGCTGGACTCCGTGGTGCCGCAGCAGGGGTACGACCCGCTCGACCCCGTCCCGCTGAAGGCCACCGCCCGGGTGCTCACCGCCGCCTGCGCGGCCACCGGGTGCACCACCGACCCGGCCGCCGACCTCGCGGAGACGGTCCGGCGCTACCACGACGGGCCCGACGTGCTCGACGCGATCACCAGCTTCGAGTTCGTCGACCCGGACTACCACGGCGTCCCGCAGGCGCTGCACGAGGCCGCCGCCGGGCGGCCGGCCCTGCTCCAGCGCTACATCGACGGCGCGCACCAGGGCAACGCGGCGCCCGCCGAGTTCCTGAGCCAGGGCCTGCACGCCAGCACCCTGTGCGCCGACGGGCTCTTCCCGTGGGGCACCGGGGACACCCCGGTCGAGGGGCGGGCCGCCGCGCTGGCCGAGGCGAGGGACGAGCTGACCGCCGAGGACACCTGGCCGTTCGACCCCGCCACCGCGACCGGCACGGGCACCCTGCTCACCTGCCTGGACTGGCCGCAGGAGGAGGTGCCGGCGACGCCGTCGGAGCACCGCAAGCTGCCCGACGTGCCGGTGCTGCTGCTCGGCGGTGACCGCGACCTGTCCACGCCGCTGGCCTGGCTGTTCCGGGAGGCGGAGATGGCGCACGACCCGCGCGTCGTGGTCGTCCCAGGGGCGGCGCACGGGGTCCAGACCCGGGCGACCAGCGACATCGGGCGGCAGGCGGTGTACGACTTCCTGCTCGGCGGCTGACGCCGGGCGGGCTCGCAGACCCCCGGACCGTTCCGCGCGGGGGGCGGAACGGCCCGGGGTCGTCGTCATGCTTCCTGCGCGCCCCAGCCGTCGTCCGGCGTGGCGGGGTCGAGCTCGGGGCAGTCGGGGTGGTCGTAGCCCCACAGGCCGACCTTGTTCAACAGCCATTCGGTGGACGGGAGTTCGCCGGGGTCTTCGTCTTCGGTGAGGACGAAGGCGACCCGCACGTCCTCGGCCGGTGCCACCTCCAGGGTGCGCTGGCCGGGGATGTTCTCGTACGTCACCGTCTCCCACGTGCAGCCGGCCGCGGTCAGCGCGGCGACCAGTGCGGACTCCGTGACGTACGTGTCCACGGTGTGCAACGCGCCATCGGGGAAGGGGAGTTCGAGCTCTCCATGCCAGGCCGGGAGGGAGAACGAGCGTAGCCGGCGGCAGCGGCAGAACACCGTCCACGCGTCGCCCCAGCCGAAGGCGTGCGGCCAGCGCGACTCCTTGTGGACGCGCCCGCAGTCGTACGGATCGCCGTAGCGGGCCGCGAGTTCGGGCAGCGAGGCGTCGTAGCGCAGCGGACCCAGGCCGCCGGTGGCGGCCAGCTCGGCGAGCCCGGCGAGGAAATCCGCCGTCACCCCAGGCACCCGCGGACCGCCTGGATCAGCCGGGTGGCGCGGGCGTCGCCGTGGCCGATCATCCGGTTCGCCACGTACCCGAAACCGATGCCGAACTCGTCGTCGCCGAAAGCGAACTGGCCGCCCGCGCCGTCGTTGCCGAAGCTCCGCGGGCCGTACAGCGGGCGGAAGGCGGGGGAGTCCAGCAGGACGCCGGAGCCCCAGCGGGCGCCCATGTCGAAGCCCAGGAAGCCCGCGCCGGAGGAGACTTCGCGCACGACGTCGGTCACGGTGTCGTGCGACAGCAGGCGCTCGCCGCCGTCGAGGCCGGTGACGGCCGCCGCGTACAGGGCCGCGAGGCCGGTCGCGGAGGCGACGGCGCCCGCGCCCGGCAGCTCGATCGCGTGCAGGGCCGGGTCGTTCCAGCCGTGCGGCGCGTCGAGGCCGGGGAAGACGAGGGTGCCGTTCATCGTCACGATCCGGGTGAGCAGGTGCTCGGGGCCCGGCATCGGGCGGCGGCCCTCGGCCTCCACCAGCCTGGCCAGGTGCGGGAGTTGCTCCTCCGGGAGGCCGAGCCAGACCGGCAGGCCACCGAGCGGTTCGGCGATCTCCTTGCGCAGGAAGGCGCCCGGGGTCAGGCCGGTGATCCGGCGGATCACCTCGCCGACCGCGAAGCCGAACACGTGGCCGTGGTACTCGTACGTGGTGCCCGGCTCCCACAGCGGCGGCTGCGCCTCGATCGCCCGGACGACCGGCTCCCACGCGGCGATCTCCTCGAACGGGAGCACCGCGTCGAGCGCGGGCAGGCCGGCCCGGTGGCCGAGGATCGTGCGGGTGGTGATGTCCTGCTTGCCGTGCCGCGCGAACTCCGGCCAGTAGCGGGCGATCGGGGCGTCGAGGTCGAGCCGGCCGCGCTGCGCGAGGAGGTGTGCGCCGATGCTCACCGCGCCCTTCGCGACGGAGAAGACCGGGACGACGGTGTCCTGCGTCCAGGCCCGGCCGGTGCGGTCGTCGGCGGTGCCGCCCCACAGCTCGACGACCTTGCGGCCGCCGGCGTAGACCGTCACGGCGGCGCCGAGCTCGGGGAAGTCGGTGAAGTTGCGGGCGAACGCGTCCGCGACGGGGCCGAAGCGTTCGTCGGCCCAACCCTCGTACTGCTGCATGGTAAGTCTCTTCCCTCGCCCAAGATCATCGACCGCTCCACGGTACGGGACGGGGGTGCGCGGCACGATCGATTTGCGGGCGGGCGGGTGGGAGCCGGGGGACGGGAGTTGGCGGGAAGGCGTCGTGGGCGGGAGCCGTCGGCCTCCGTCATGCGGTGCGGCCGGTGATGTAGAGGGGCTTCATGTCGACGACCGTCGTCGTGGCCGTGTGCCCCAGTCCTTCCCGGGCCGCGTTGGTGAGCAGGCCGGAGTCGGCCTCGGCGTGTTCGGCGAACAGGCCGCCGAGGTTGCGGGCGCGGGCGTACGCGGCCTTGGCGCGGACGGAGCGCGGGGTGTCGAGGGAGAGGAAGACACCGCTGTCGGCGCTGTGGAGGTAGTCGGCGTCGGCGGTGGTGTCCGTGTACAGCGCGAAGCCGTTGCGGCCGCGCCCGTTCTCCAGGTCGAGGTAGTTGCGCAGCACGTCGGCGAAGTGGGTCACCCCGGGCCGGAAGGACCCGGTGGTGTCGCCCGCCCCGGCGTCGTAGCTGCCCCGCAGGGGCGAGAGGGTGTCGAGCCGGGCCCGGCGGGCGTTGCGGGTCGTCGTGGCGTAGCCGAGGTGGATGCGGCGGGGGTCGACCCGCGCCTGGTCGACGAGGTAGGTGACGGCGTCGTCGATGCAGTCGGCGTGACCGCCGACGGGGTCGCGGCGCAGTGCGGTGTGGTGGCCGAGCCCGGGGGACCAGGGGCTGCCGAAGAGGTCGAAGGCCATCAGGTCGAGCCGGTTGACGCCCTCCTCTACCAGGACCGGGACGTTGAGCGCCTTCAGCTGCGCGACGGAGGCCGGGACGGCGACGGCGATCGTCGCGCGCAGGCCGGCGGCGGCCAGGGCGGATCCGGTCTCGGCGACGAGCGCGGCGTAGTCGGTGGCCTCGCGGCCGAGGCCGGGCCAGCGCCAGTCCAGGTGGAGAGCGGAGAACATCGGGAAGCACTCGAAGATCCGCACCACGGACCGGGCGAACCGCCGTCGGGCGGCGGTGTCGTGGACGACGGCGCGGAAGGCCTGGCTGAGCTCCCAACCGCCCACGTGCAGGCCGACGGTGAGGTTCGGGTTGCGCTCCTTGAGGCGGCGGGCGGCGCCGAGCAGGCCTTGGGCCCGCCGCTGGTCGAACAGCGCCGGGTAGTCGTTGGAGATCCACCCGCCGAACCCGTAGCCCTGGTGGGCGGCGACCGCGCCCCACGCGTCGACGAACGTCACCGCGCCGTGGTCGGCGTCGGGGATGCCGAAGTCGCGGGCCGCCTGGGCGGTGGCGGCGGCCAGCCCGCCCTCGTCGCCAACGATGCCGGTCAGACCGAGGACGATCGCGTCGAAGGCGCCGTGCGCGGCGTCGAGCCGGGTGAGGTCCGAGCCCGGGCCGCCGTCCAGGTGGGCGGTGCCGGGGTCGAGGCGGGCGTCGTAGGCCCACGTGGTGTCCAGGAAGCCCGAGACGGTCTGGAAGCCGCCGCGCCGGTAGGTGTTGAACCGGGGCCGGGCGATGCGGCAGGGCGTGTGGGACAGCTGTCGGTCCGCGGTGGCCGGGTCGAAGCCGTTCAGCGCGTGGGTCCGCTCGCCGGCGCCGACGCCCTGCCCGTCCAGGCCGGGGTCGGACGGGTACACCAGGTCGTTCACGCGCCCACCTTGCTGCGCTCGTTCGTCACGTCGCTCCCTGCGGTCGCGGAAACGGGAAGTGCCCGTCCGGGGGCCGGGCGTGATCACGCTCGTGAAGCCTAGGCGGTGAACCGGACGGGGCGTGGGGCTTCGGCTGAAGTTGTCGCCGCATCGTCAAAAGTATGACCGCAATCCGACGTCGACCACACGGGGTTATCGTCAGATTGACGAATATGGTTTAGGCTGCTCCCGTGCGAGTGATCCTGACGCGCGACAGCGTTTGCATGGGCGATGACTGCTGGGCGCCCCACGAGATGGTCCAGAACTGGGACGAGGCCACCACGGTGGGCGAGTTCACGCGGTGGTTCTCGGCCTCCGGCTACTGCCGGCAGTCGAACTGGTGGGTGATGTCCACCGGGTGGAACCGGCCGGGGCCGGTCCCGCTCGCCCTGCTGGCGGCGCCGTGGGACCAGCCGACGTTCCTGGATGACGCCGATCAGGAGCGCGCGCTGGGCTCGCTGGCGGAGGAGGACGGTGCCGTGCGGCTCTTCTTCGCCTACTGTGCGGGGCAGCCTGCGCGTGCGAACTGGCCGGAGCTGAAGCGGCTGAAGGAGAAGGCGGCGCCTCGGCGGGCCGCCGCCAGGGCCCTTGCGCCGAAGGCGGCCCGACCCCGGCCCGACGTGGCGAGTGCGTCTTCCCTCATTCGCCGGATACTGGGCTCCGCCGGAAACTGAGCGGATCTTGCCGGGGTGGGCGGGACGGCCGGCGGGGTGGGTCACTGTGCGGGCGACAGCATCGCCGTGATCACCCGGCCAAGTGCGCGGTCGAAGGCGGTGGCCGGGTCGGCGGGCGGGCTGGGGTCGGCGAAGGCGGCGGCGAGGTTCGGGTAGGCCCCGCTCGTCGCGGCCTGGGTGAGGTAACCCATCAGCTCCGCCTGCCATTTGGCGCCGGAGGCGGCGGACCGCTCGTACTGGGCGTACTGGCAGACGAAGCCGTTGAACAGGGCCATCGCCTCCATCCGGGCGCCGCCGCTGAGGCCGCTCGGGGCGGTGACGGCCAGGTAGTGGTCGGTGTAGCGCAGGGCGTTCGGGCCGATGCCGGGGCGGGCGAGCACCAGGGCGGGCAGCCAGGGGTGGCGGCGGCACAGGTCGAGCTGCCGGTGGCCGAGCCGGACGAGGTCGGCGCGGCAGTCGCCGGTGGGGGCGAGGGCGGCGAAGTCGTATTCGGCGGCGGCCGCGTCGAGCATGAGGTCGAGCAGGTGCTCCTTCTTCGGCACGTAGTTGTAGAGCGACATGGTGCCCGCGCCGAGCGCCGCCGCGACCCGGCGCATCGAGACGGCGTCCAGGCCTTCGGCGTCGGCGATCCGGACGGCGGCGGCGGCGATCGACGCCCGGCTGTGGGCGGGCCGGGGGCCGCGGCCGGTGCGCTCGGGGCGCAGCCAGATCAGCTCGGGGGCGTCGGGGGGCGTCGGCGTCGCCGATTCGATCGCACGGTCGGTCCCGGTCGGTTGTTGCCCGGGTTCGTCCGGGCTGGTGGGGCGCTTGCTGGACGGCACTGGAAGATCACCTCGCTCACCCATCTTAGATACGTACGGCGTACGTAGTACGATGTGCTCGCACACGCTTCTACGTACGCTGTACCTAGAGAAGGGTGGAGACCGTCGTGTCCGACCGCTCCGACAGCTCCGACCGCAGTGGGCCCGCCATCGAGATGGCGGGCGTGGCGAAACGCTTCGGCGCCACCGAGGCCCTGCGCGGCCTCGACCTCACCGTCCCCGCCGGCACCGTCTGCGGCCTCCTCGGCCCCAACGGCGCCGGCAAGACCACCGCCGTCCGCGTCCTCGCGACCCTCGTCGCCCCCGACCGCGGCACCGCCCGGGTCGCCGGGTTCGACGTCGTCCGCGAGTCCGAGGCCGTCCGGCGCGCCATCGGCCTGGCCGGGCAGCACGCCGCCGTCGACGAGGGCATCACCGGGCGCGACAACCTCCACCTGTTCGGCCGGCTGCACCACCTCGGCGGTCGCCGGGCCCGCGCCCGCGCCGACGAACTGCTCGACCGCTTCGGCCTCGCCGGGGCCGGCGACCGGCTCGTCCGCACCTACTCCGGCGGCATGCGCCGGCGCCTCGACCTCATCGCCAGCCTCGTCACCAGCCCGCCGGTGCTCTTCCTCGACGAGCCCACCACCGGGCTCGACCCGCGCAGCCGCCAGGAGATCTGGGACACCGTCAAGGAGTTGGCGGCCGACGGCACCACCGTGCTGCTCACCACGCAGTACCTGGAGGAGGCGGACCGGCTCGCCGACGACATCGTCGTCGTCGACCACGGCGCCGCGATCGCCACCGGTCCGCCGGCCCGGCTCAAGGCGCAGATCGGCAGCCGGGTGTCCGTCACCCTCGCCGACGTGCGCCAACTCGGCGCCGCCGCCGTCGTGTTGTCCCGGCTGTCCGGCGGGGACGCGCAGGTGGACGTCGCCGAACGCCTGGTCACGGTGGTGACACCGCCGGGCGCCGGCGTCCTGCTCCCCTCCCTGGTACGGGAGTTGGATGCCCAGGGGGTCGTCGCGGAGGACGTCGCGGTCCGGGCGCCCTCGCTGGACGACGTGTTCCTCGCGCTCACCCGGGAGTCCGCCACCGACGTGAGGAGGGTCGCCTGATGGCCGCCACGTACGCGGTTCCGACGGCCGCCGGACCGTCCCGGCTGGTCGCCGACACCGGGACGTCGATGCTCCGCGTCCTGCTCAACTACCGCCACTCACCTGGCCTGTTGGCCGCCTCACTGGGCGTGCCGGTGATCATGGTGGTGGTCTTCGGGTATGTCTTCGGCAGCGCCATGCAGGTGCCGGGCGGGGGCGACTACCGGGAGTTCCTGATGCCCGGCCTGTTCGCGATGGTCGCCACCAACGGCATCATGCCCACCATGGTCGGCGCCGCCCGCGACGTCGGGCGAGGGGTCACCGACCGGCTGCGCTCGATGCCGGTCTCGCGCACCGGGCTCCTGCTCGGCCAGACCCTCGCCGATCTGCTGGTCAGCGTCGTCGTGCTCGCGCTGCTGGCCGCCGTCGGGCTGGCCGCGGGCTGGCGCGTGCGGCACGGGTTCGCGGACGCGGCGGGGGCGTTCGGGCTGCTGCTGCTCTTCCGGTTCGTCATGACGTGGGTCGGGACGTGCCTCGGGCTCGCCGTCGGCAAGGAGGAGGCCGCCGGTCAACTTGCCGTCACCGTCTTCCCGTTGGCGATGATCACTAACGCGTACGTACCGACCGGCGGCATGCCGGGCTGGCTGCGGACCGTCGCCGACTGGAACCCGGTCAGCTCGGTGGTCGAGGCGAGCCGGAGCCTGTTCGGCAACCCCTCGGCGCCCGGCGACGCCTGGCCGATGCAGCACGCCGTCCTCGCCGCGCTGCTGTGGAGCGCGATCCTGCTCGCGCTCTGCATACCGCTGGCCGTAAGGAAGTTCGCCACCCACGGGCGCTGAGCGCGTGAACGCCGTGGGTGCTGACCCGCCGGTCCGGTGAAGGTGCTGGACACCCGTGCCGGTGCGGCCGAAGGTGGACGCCATGGAGTACACCCACCTCGGCCGCACCGGCCTGACCGTCTCCCGCCTCTGCCTGGGCACCATGAACTTCGGCCCGCACACCGAGGAGTCCGACGCCCACCGCATCATGGACGCCGCCCACGACCGGGGCATCAACTTCTTCGACACCGCCAACGCCTACGGGCGCGACAGCGAGGGCAACCTCAAGGGCCGCACGGAGGAGATCATCGGCCGCTGGTTCGCCCAGGGCGGCGGACGCCGCGAGCGGACCGTCCTCGCCACCAAGGCCTATGCCGCGATGGGGGAGTGGCCCAACGAGGGCAGGCTCTCGGCGCTCGCCGTCCGCCGGGCCGTCGAGGCCAGCCTGCGGCGCCTGAACACCGACCACATCGACCTCTACCAGATGCACCACATCGACCGGGACACGCCCTGGGAGGAGATCTGGCAGGCGATGGAGGTCCTGGTCGCCCAGGGAAAGATCATCTACGTCGGCTCCAGCAACTTCGCCGGCTGGCACGTCGCCCAGGCCCAGGAGGCCGCCCGCAGCCGCCACTTCCTCGGTCTGGTCAGCGAGCAGTCCCTCTACAACCTGCTCGACCGCACCGTCGAACTGGAGGTCGTGCCGGCCCTGCAGCACTACGGCCTCGGGCTCCTGCCGTGGTCCCCGCTGCGCAGCGGACTGCTCGGCGGCGTGCTGCGCAAGGAGCGCGAGGGCACCCGGGTGCGGGCCGCGCTGGCGCACGCCGACGACCTCCTCAGCACCCACCGCGACCGCATCCAGGCCTACGAGGACCTCGCCGACGAGATCGGCGTCGCCCCCGGGGAACTCGCCCTCGCCTGGCTGCTCGGCCGCCCGGCCGTCACCGCCCCGATCATCGGCCCGCGCACCCCGGAGCACCTCGACTCGGCGATCCGGGCCCTGGACGTCGAGCTCGAGCGGAAGACCCTGGACCGGCTCGACGAGATCTTCCCGGGCCACCGGCCGGCCCCGGAGGACTACGCCTGGTAGGGCGCCCTGGGCCTCGTCGCGGCTGCGGGCCTCGTCGCGGCTGCCGGACGCGGCGGGGCCCTCGGTCGCGCGGGGCGGTGGGGCGTGAGAGCGTCGGGGGATGGGTGACGAGGCGGTTGTGCACGACGTGCCGTACTACGCGCAGTGGGAGTCGGCGGAGCTCGTGCGGGAGATCGTCGGCGGGGCGATGGACGCCGCCGACGATCCGCGGTGGGGGCAGTCCGGGGCGGCCACGCCGGAGGAGTACGCGTGGTGGTCGTGGCGCCTGTGCGGGGTGGCCTGCCTGCGGATGGCGCTCGACTACTGGTGGGGCGTCGCGCCCCCGGCCATCGTGCTCGGCCGGGAGTGCGAGGCGGCGGGCGCGTACGTCCGGGAGGGCGACGGCCTGCGCGGGCTGATCCACACGCCGTTCGCCGCCCACGTCCGGGAGCGGTGGGGACTCGCCGCCGAGGCGCGGGAGTTGGCGCCCGGGGAGGTGGCGGCCGCGGTGGCCGGCGGGCGGCTGCCGATGCTGTCGGTGCACCCGTCGATCCGCGAGCCGGAGGGGCCGGACCCGACGCGCAGGGGCGGGCACCTGGTGCTCGCGGTGGGCGCCACGAGCACGGCGCTGGTGATCCACAACCCGTCCGGGTTCCCGGGCGGGTCGCAGTCCTTCGCGCACGTGCCGTGGCAGGAGTTCGGGCGCTTCTTCGCCGGGCGGGGGATCGTCCTCGGCCCGCCCGGCGCCGTGGAGGAGAGTCGGTCATCCGGTCGGGAGTCGTCCGGTCGGCGGTCGTCGTCCGGTCAGGAGTTGTCCGGCAGTCCCACCGGGTAGAACGGCAGGCTGCTGCGACAGAGCGCCGAGATCGGCTTCAACGCGGCGGCCAACCCGTCGAGTTCGGCGCGCGGGTAGTCCTCCCACACGCGGGCGGCGGCCAGGTCGGTGGCGGCCTCCAGGGCCTGGTGGCGGATCCGGCCGAGCTCGGTCACCGAGCCGGCCGCCGTCAGCCAGCCGCGCTCGACCAGGCGCTCCGCGGCCGCCTCCCACTCGGCGTCCGTCCAGCCGCGCACCGGCTGGAGCTGCTCGCGCCGCATGTCCATCGCACAGCGGATCACCAGCGCCTCGCAGCCGTCCAGCCCGGACGCCACCAGCGCGGCCACGTGGCCGTCCCCGCGGTGCTCGCGCATCACGGTGGCGGCCTGCCAGAGCCGCTCGTACAGGCCCGTCGGCGCCGGGAGCGCCGCGTTGGCGGCGGCCAGCACCCGGCCGGCGCAGTCCAGCCGGGCCGCGGCCTGCTCCAGCGTCCCGACCGCCCGCTCGACCTCGGCCCGGTCCACGTGCTCCAGCAGCCGGGCCAGAGCCGCGCCCGCGCCCTTCGTCCGGGCGGCCAGCGCCTCCTGCGGGCTCGCCAACGCCCACACCGCCGGCAGCGCCCGCTCCACCATCACCGGGGCGAAATTGAAGTACGCGGCGATCACCGGCGGCGCGTCCACCGCGCCCAGCGGGGCCGAGCGGCCGGCGAAGTAGCCGCGCCAGAAGCCGCGCAGCCCGGCCTCCTCGAAGGCGTCGCGGGACTCGGGCTGGAAGTAGGTGACGGCGTGCACCGGCTCGAAGAGCCACCACAGCGCGCGGGCGGGGTGGACGAGATCGGTCATGAGGGGACCTTCCTCGGGTAGAGGCGGGTGGAGCCGGGTGGGGGAGCCGCAGCGGGCTGCTCAAGTGCTGATGACCACGGCGGCCACGGCCGTAACCCCGCCCAGGGTGTGATGACGGTCACGCGGACGATCACGGGGTGCGCGGGCCGGTGCCGGCCCGGGAGATGATGGGACGGGGTGCCCGCTCACGGTGGCGCCCGAGCCCTCGTCTGAAGGTATTGGTAATGGCGCAGATCAACCCCAGCATCCTGTCCGCGGACTTCGCCCGCCTCGCCGAGGAGGCCGGGGCCGTCCGGGGCTCCGACTGGCTGCACGTCGACGTCATGGACAACCACTTCGTGCCCAACCTCACCCTGGGCGTCCCGATCGTCGAGTCGCTCGCGCGCGCCACCGACATCCCGCTCGACTGCCACCTCATGATCGAGGACCCGGACCGCTGGGCCCCGCAGTACGTCGAGGCCGGCGCCGGCTCCGTCACCTTCCACGCCGAGGCCGCCGCCGCGCCCGTCCGCCTCGCCCGCGAGATCCGCGCCAAGGGCGCCCGCGCCTCCATGGCGCTCAAGCCCGCGACCCCGATCGAGCCCTACGAGGACCTGCTGCCCGAGCTCGACATGCTGCTGATCATGACCGTCGAGCCCGGCTTCGGCGGCCAGGCCTTCCTCGACATCATGCTCCCGAAGATCCGCCGCACCCGGGAGCTGATCGCCAAGCACGGGCTGGAACTGTGGCTCCAGGTCGACGGCGGCGTCTCCGCGAGCACCATCGAGCGCTGCGCCGAGGCCGGCGCGGACGTCTTCGTGGCCGGTTCGGCCGTCTACGGCGCGCAGGACCCGGCCGAGGCCGTCCGCAACCTGCGCGAGCTGGCGGCCGGTGCCACCGCCGACGCCTGGTGGGCCTGCGCGCACTGAGCCGGTGGCGTGCGTGGCGGGTTCCCGGTGGCGGGTTCCGGGTGGCGGGTTCCCGGTGCGGTGAGGGACGATCACTGGCGGACGCCTCTCATCGCCCCTCTCCGTACGGTGGTGGACCCGCACATGAGCAACCTCGACCTCAAGCCCGCCCCGACCCCCTGCGGCCGGGAGGCCAGCAGCGGCCCGGTGCACGAACTCCTCACCGGGCGCGAAGTCCCGCTCGGCGAGAGCACCGTGGTGCGGCGCCTGCTCCCCAACCTGGGCCGCCGGATGGTCGGCGCCTGGTGCTTCGTCGACCACTACGGCCCCGACGACATCGCCGACGAGCCCGGCATGCAGGTGCCGCCCCACCCGCACATGGGCCTGCAGACGGTCAGCTGGCTCCACCAGGGCGAGGTGCTGCACCGCGACAGCCTCGGCAGCCTGCAGACCGTCCGCCCGTACGAACTGGGCCTGATGACCTCGGGCCGGGCCATCTCCCACTCCGAGGAGTCACCCCGCCCGCACGCCCGCTACCTGCACGGCGCGCAGCTCTGGGTCGCCCTCCCAGACGACCACCGGCACACCGCGCCCGCCTTCGAGCACCACCCCGACCTGCCGGTCGTCACCGCCCCGGGCCTGAACGCCACCGTCATCCTCGGCACCCTGGACACCGCCACCTCGCCCGGCACCACCTACACCCCGCTGGTCGGCGCCGACCTCGCCCTCACCGCCGGCGCGGACCTCGCGCTGCCCCTCGTCCCGGACTTCGAGTACGCCGTCCTCTCGATGTCCGGCAGCGTCGACGTCGACGGCGTGCGGGTCGAGCCCGGCTCGATGCTCTACCTCGGCTGCGGCCGCCGCGAACTCCCGCTGCTGGCCCGCACCGACGCCGCCGTCCTGCTGCTGGGCGGGGAGCCGTTCGACGAGAAGATCGTCATGTGGTGGAACTTCATCGGCCGGAGCACCGAGGACATCGCCCAGGCCCGCGCCGACTGGATGACCACCACCCGCTTCGGCGACGTCCACGGCTACGCGGGCGCCCGCCTCGCCGCCCCCGAACTCCCCGCCACCCCGCTGAAACCCCGGGGGCGGGCGCGCTGAGAGCCATCCTCGCGTAGCGGGAGGGCAACGGGCCCGGGCGGCGCCGTTGCCCTGCCGCTACTCCTGCCCTGTCAGCGGGCGAGGAGCTCAAGGGCGTCGACGACGCGGTGGGAGAAGCCCCACTCGTTGTCGTACCAGGCCACCACCTTGATGCGACGGCCGTCGACGCGCGTGAGGGCCGAGTCGAAGATCGACGAGGCCGGGTTCCCGGTGATGTCCGAGGACACGAGCGGGTCCTCCGAGTACTCCAGGACGCCCGCGAGGTGCCCGGCCGCGGCGTCGCGGTAGGCGGCCAGGACGTCCTCCCTGGTCACGTCCCTGGCGACGCTCGTGTTGAGCTCCACCAGCGACCCGACCGGGACCGGGACACGGATCGAGTCCCCGGACAGCTTGCCGTCCAGGCCGGGCAGGACCAGGCCGATCGCCTTCGCCGCGCCCGTCGTCGTCGGCACGATGTTGACCGCGGCGGCCCGGGCCCGCCGCGCGTCCCGGTGCGGGCCGTCCTGGAGGTTCTGCTCCTGCGTGTAGGCGTGCACCGTGGTCATGAACCCGTGCTCGATGCCGGCCAGGGCATCGAGCACCGAGGCCAACGGCGCCAGCGCATTGGTCGTGCAGGAGGCGCACGAGACGATCGTGTGCTCCCGCGCGTCGTACGCCCCGGTGTTCACGCCGTACGCGATCGTCACATCGGCGCCGTCCGACGGCGCACTGACCAGCACCTTTCTCGCCCCCGCCGCCAGGTGCGCGCCCGCCGCCTTGGCGGAGGTGAACCGCCCGGTCGACTCCAGCACGATCTCGACGCCGAGTTCCTCCCACGGCAGCTGCCCCGGCTCCCGCTCCGCCAGCACCTTCACGCGCCGGCCGTCGACGACGAGCGCGTCCCCGTCGGCCTCCACCGGACGCCCGAGCCGTCCGGACGTCGTATCGAACTTCAACAGCCGCGCCAGGGCCGCCGGTTCGGTCAGGTCGTTGACGGCGACGACCTCCAGGGCACTGTCCCGTTCGAGCACGGCACGCAGCACGTTGCGGCCGATCCGGCCGAATCCGTTGATCGCGATGCGGGTCACGTCTACACCCCTCCGCTGAACTCACCAAGGCCGCGGGACCCATGCCCCGATCCGAAACACCACCGCCGGCAGGACCCGACCACGGCCACACTGACCCCAGGGCCGGCCTCCACGACAACCCGAGCCACGCTGCCCGGCCGCCCCCGCACCCTGTTCGCCGCGACTGCCGCGGCAGGCGTTCGAATTGTAGGCCAGTGGCCTGGTTCACAGGCCGAACTGGCGGAGGTGGTCCTGGAGTTGGGTGGGGTTGATGGTGCCCGCCGTCAGGGAGACGTAGCCGTCGGGGCGGACCAGGACGACGGCGTCGGTGGTGAGACCGTAGGTGTGGCGTGCTTGTTCGTCCGGAGTCTGGATGACGGCCTCGCGGATGGCGGGGTGTGCGGGGAGGAGGGGCGGGGTCGGGGTGTCGGTGAACCTGAGCAGGGTGAAGTGCGGGCCGCGGAACAGGTGGAAGAGGCGGGTGGGGCCGTCGGGGGTGTGGCAGGGGGCGTCGGGGGCGCGGTCGCCCGCGCGGATGGCGGTGGCGTCGTCGAGGTCCTGGCCGAGCGGGCCGCCGCGGTAGGTGATGGAGAGGCCGGTGAAGTCGCCGCCCGTGGTGGCCGTCAGGTTGGTGAACTGGTCGGCCAGGGCGAGGGCGCCGCCGTCGGCGAAGAGGGCGCGGTGCTGGGCCGAGGTGGCGGCAAGGACGGCGCGCGCGACCGGCAGGCGCTCGGCCTCGTAGCTGTCGAGGAGGGTGTCGGGGGCGCCGCGCAGGGTGGCGGCGAGCTTCCAGGCCAGGTTGTGGGCGTCCTGGATGCCGGTGTTCATGCCCTGGCCGCCGGCCGCGGAGTGGCAGTGCGCGGCGTCGCCGGCGAGCAGGATCCGGCCGCTGCGGTAGCGCTCGACCATGCGGACGGTGGGGCGCCAGACGCTCGCCCAGGTCAGGTCGCGGAGGGTGACGCCGGGCAGGCCGGCGCGCTCGGCGAAGAGGCGGCGGAAGGTGTCGAGGGTGGGGGCGGGCAGCTCGCCGTGCTCGTCGGGGAGGACGGCGGCGTGGACGGCCCAGGTGTCGTCCTGGCGCAGCGGGACGAGCGCGAGGGCGCCGGCGCCGAACCGGGGGTCGTTCCAGATGTGCAGCCGGTCGGGGTCGAGGCCGTCGATGCCGCGCTCGGCCGCAACGCCCCCGACTACCAGGAGCCGCCGGACACCGGCGAGTTGAGGGCCGACCTGGCCGCCTTCCTGCTCGGCCTGCTGCACCGCTTCGACGACCTGCCGACCGACGCCGTCCACGGCTTCCTCGTCGACCTGCTGCGCGACCCCGAGCTGCGCGTGCGGTTCCGCACCGGCCTGACGGCGTTCGGACCGGTGGACGCGCTGGAGGCGATGATGCGCCGCGCGGCCGACCGCGGGGAGATCAACCCCGCGCGCATCACCCCGCGGACGGTCTCCCTCCCGCTCGACCTCCTGCGCGACGCGTTCCTGGTGGGCGGCGTCGTGCCGTCGAACCAGGCCGTCGACGAGATCCTCGACGACATCGTGCTGCCCCTGCTCAAGGCGCCGTGAGCAGGGAGTGGCTCAACTCGCGCGCAGGGGCGCGAGTTCGACAGCGTGGTCCTGCCACGCGTACAGCCGGTCGCCGATCAGGGCCGCGTCCTGGCGGTCGGCCTTGGCCTGGTCGTACAGAGGGGGGTGGAACGCCTGGGGGAAGGGGCGGAGGATGTCGGGGTTCCGGCCCCGGGGCACCCTTTGTTTGGCATCATCCCGAAGGGGACCACAGAGGTAACTCGTGGGAGCACAGGGGGTGGCGAGTGAGGGACGCACGGCCGAGGCGCCGATGGCCGACGGCCCTCGTGGTGCTGCTGCGCGGCATGCTGCTCGTGATCGGCCTGTGCGCGGTCGGGTTCGGCATCGCGCGGACCGTCGCCGTGAACCAGGACGTGGGCGCGTACACCCGAGCCCGTCCCTGCAGCACCGGCAACCCGCCTGCGGGGCCGGCCTGCGTGCTGCTGGAGAGCGGCCGGGTGACGGACCGGTGGGTGGGCCGCAGCGGGGACTCGCCCACCCACAACCTCACGGTGGCGCGCGAGTCGGATCCCGAGGGCAAGGACTACGACGTCGGCGAGGCGTTCTACGACGACGCGGACGTCGGCACCTACGTAATGCTGGAGGTCTGGAAGGGCGACGTCGTCGAAGTCGAGTACCGGGGGCACAAGTCGGTGTTCCGGCACCCCCGGTTCGGCCTCCTGGCCTTGCTCGCGCTGTTGATCGCCGTGGGCACCGGCCTGGTGGTGGCCGGTCTGCCGGGGGTGGACGACGACGTACGGTGGATCGGGGGCATCGGCCTGGTGCCGTTCTTCTTCGTGGGGTGGTTCCTCGACCTGTTCCTCGGGGCGGTTCACCTGCCGCTCGCGGTGGCGATCGCGCTGGTCACCGTCGGCTGGCTGGGCATGACGGCGGGCGCGGTGAAGTTCGCGCGGTGAAGCTCGCGCGGTGAAGCGCGCGGTACAGCGCGGGACCGGGGAGAGTCGCGAGGGTCAGGAGCGGACCAGGCGGGCGATGGCCTGGCTGGCCTCCCTGATCCTGGTGTCGGCGGCCTGACCGCCCTCGGCGACGGCGTCGCGGACGCAGCCTTCGATGTGCTCGTCGAGGAGCTGGAGCGCGAAGGACTGCAGGGCGCGGCCGGCGGCGGAGACCTGGGTGAGGACGTCGATGCAGTAGGTGTCCTGCTCGACCATCTTCTGCAGGCCGCGGATCTGGCCCTCGATGCGGCGGAGTCGCCTGAGGAAGTCGTCCTTGTGGGGGTGGTAGGCGGTCATGGCGGCCTCCTGTTCTTGAGCGGGTCGATTCGTGTGCGGGGGAGACCCGTCGGCCCGGGGGGGGGCGGGGCCGGCCGGCCCGGGCGACGGGGGTGGGGGGCGGGGGGGGGGGGGGTGGGGGGCCGCACCGGCGCGGCGGGCGACCCGCGCGGTGGCCCC
>NZ_JBFBDY010000076.1:0-21093 GCF_040683475.1 Kitasatospora sp. NPDC093558
TGGCGTCGGGGGTGCGGGCGGCCTGGGCTGCGAAGGCGCGGTGCACGGTGGTGTCGGTGGGGAAGACGCTGGTGGCGTTCCACTCGGCGAGCAGGGCGATCTCACCCTCGGCCAGCTGGGCCGCCGCGGCGTCGCCGTCCGGGTCGGTGGCCATCGCGACCAGGACCCGACGGTACATCGAGGCCAGTCGGTCCAGGTCGGCCGGGCTGATCACCGCCGTGGTGGTTCCCAGGTTGACGTAGCCGCCCCGGGCCACCGTGGTGAGGGCGAATTCGTTGCCGCCCTCGTTCAGGCCGGCGCCGGTGTCGACGGTGTCGGTGTCGACCTGGTGGAAGTTCTGGTGGTCGAACATCGTGGTGACGAGGCGCTGGGTGGTGCCGGTGTCGCGCTGGATGGCGGGCAGCGGGTACCGGCGGTGGGCCCACACCTCCGCTTCCCGGGCGTAGACCTGCTCGACCAGCCGGCGCCAGGTGCCGCTCGGACGGCTCGCCGGGAAGGGCACGGTGTTGAGGTGCATGCCCAACACCTGGTCGGCGCCCGGGGCTTCGAGCCGGCCGTGGTAGACGACACCGGTGTGGAAGGCGTCCTCGGCCGTCAGCATCGACATGACCTTGACGTGCGCGGCGAGCAGCACGCTCTTCATCGACGCCTTCGCCCGCACCGCCAGCCGGCGCAGCCCCGCGTCCAGGTCGTGGTAGGGGACGGCCCTGCGGTGGTGCTCGGCGGGAGAGTCGCCGTTCTCCGCCCAGCTGTCCGGCAGTTGCAGCGGTGCCCGGCCGGAGGTGACCTGCTGCCAGAACGCCTGGTCCTCGGCGTCGGCGAGCGAGGCGAGCTCGGCGGCGACGTAGTCGGCGTAACGCACCGACGGCGCCTCGTGGTCGGGGAGTTCGCGCCCGTCACGCAGCGTCCGGTAGCTCTCGACGAGCTCCATCATCAGGGTGTTGACGGTCCAGCCGTCGGTGGCGGCGTGCGAGTGGCTGATGGTCAGCCGCCAGGCCCCGTCCTCCTCCAGCTGCACCAGGATCCGCAGCAGCGGCGCGGTGGTCAGCTCGAAGCCGGCCGCCAGTTCCGCCTCGGCGAACTCCCGCCTGGCACGGTCCAGTTCGGTGGCATCCAGGCCGCGCCAGTCGTGCAGGGCGATCGGGAGGTCGGCGGTGGCGTGGACGAGCTGGAGCGGCTGGGAGTACCCGCTCAGGTGCATCGAGGTCCGCAGCATCTCGTGCCGGGCCGCCACCGCGTCGACCGCCGCCCGGAACGCGGGCAGCGAGAACACCCGCTCGTCCGGGATCCGGAAGGAGTTGAGGTTGTGGTACACGTTCCCGCCGGCTTCCTCGGCCGCCAGCATCTCGACCAGCATGCCGGTCTGGATCTGGGAGAGCGGGTAGGCGTCGACCACGTCCGAGGGGAGCAGGGCCCGGTCCTCGGCGCCGATCAGGGCGAACGGCTCGACCGCCGTCACCAGCGACTCGCCGCCGGCCTGCCCGCCCAGGCTGCGGGCGAGTTCGGCGATGGTGCGGTGCTCGAACACGTCGCGTCCCGAGACCTCGTAGCCGGCCGAGCGCAGCAGGCCGACCAGTCGCACGGCCCGGATCGAGTCGCCGCCGATGTCGAAGAAGCTGTCCTCGACGCCGAGTTCGGCCGTGCCGAGGACCTCGGACCAGATCGCGGCCAGGCGCTCCTCGACCTGGTTGCGCGGGGCGGTGCGCCGGGTGGCCTTGAAGTCGTCGAGGCCGGGTGCGGGCAGGGCGCGGTGGTCGACCTTGCCGCTGTTGGTGAGCGGGATGCGGTCGATCGCGAGGTAGGCGGCGGGGAGCATGTACTCCGGCAGGCCGATGGCCAGGTGTGCGCGCAGGGCGACGGAGTCCAGTGTCCCCTCGGTGACCAGGTAGGCGACGAGGGTCTTGTCGCCCGCGTCGTCCTCCCTGGCCGTCACCACGGCGTCCTTGACGGTGTGGTGGGTGCGCAGGGCGGCTTCGATCTCGCCGAGTTCGATGCGGTAGCCGCGGATCTTGACCTGGTTGTCGATGCGGCCGAGGTATTCGAGGGTGCCGTCGTCGAGGCGTCGGGCGAGGTCGCCGGTGCGGTAGAGCCGGGAGCCGGCCGGACCGAACGAGTCGGGGACGAAGCGCTCCGCGGTGAGGTCCGGGCGGTCCTGGTAGCCGTGGGCGAGTCCGGTGCCGCCGAGGTGGAGTTCACCGGGCACTCCGTCGGCGACGGGCCGGCCGTTGCTGTCCAGGACGTGGGTGTCGGTGTTGGCGAGCGGGTCGCCGATCGCGATGACGTCCGCCCCCTCCGGCACCTCCCAGAAGGTGGACCAGATCGTCGTCTCGGTGGGGCCGTAGACGTTCACCAAACGCTGGACGTGGCCGAGGAGTTCGTTCGCCAGGTCGGGCGGGCAGGCCTCGCCGCCGATGAGGGCGGTCACGGCGTAGTTGTCGAAGCCGACCGCGAGCAGCAGCCGCCAGCCGGACGGGGTCAGCTGGACATGGGTCACCCGGTTGGCGTCGATCAGCTCGACCAGGGCTTCGGGGTCCTTGGCCTGACCGCTGGTGGCCAGCACGACCCGGCCGCCGGTGATCAGCGGCAGGAAGAGTTCGAGCCCGGAGATGTCGAAGGAGATCGAGGTGGAGGCGAGCCAGGCGCCTCGGCCGGTCCCGATGTCGTCGCGGACGGAGGTGAGCAGGTTGTGCAGGGCCCGGTGGGGGATCACGACGCCCTTGGGGCGGCCGGTGGAGCCGGAGGTGAAGAGGACGTAGGCCGGAGCCTCCGGGTCGGTGGTGAACTCGGCCGCCGCAGAGGAGTGTTCGGCGATGGCCAGGGCGTCGGTGTCGAGGAGGATGCGCGGGCCCTCGTAACCGGCGTCGGCGACGCCGCTCTCGGTGATCAGGGCTGCGGTGCCGGTGAGCATGTAGGCGCGCCGCTCGGCGGGCAGCGTGGGGTCGACGGGGACGTAGGCGGCGCCGGCCTTCCACACGGCGAGCATCGCGGCCAGCACGTGCGGGGTGCGGTCGAGGCAGACGCCGACGGTCGAGCCGGGGGTGACGCCGTTCCGGCGCAGGTGGCGGGCCAGGCGGTTGGAGCGCTCGTCCAACTCCTGGTACGTCCACCGCTCGTGACCGCAGACCACCGCGATCGACCGCGGCGCGGCCGTCGCCCGGGCCCGGAACAGGTCCGGAGTCGCTGCTGGGTTGCTCGCTTCGGTGTGCTGCCGGGACACGGGAGGCTTCTCCACTTCGGGTAGGTAGGCGGCGGCGGCGTCGCCGTCGGGGTTGGCGGCCATCGCACCGAGGACCAGCCGGTAGGTGGCGGCCAGGCGCTGAGCGGCGGGGTGGCCGAGAACGTCGGTGCTGGACTTGATGAGCAGGTTCCCGCCGGTCACGATGACGCTCACCGCGAACTCGTTGGACCCGGTGCCGAGAGCGGCACCGACGTCGACCGTCCCGGCGTCGACCTGGTGGAAGTCCAGCTGGTCGAACATCACCGAGATCAGCCGGCGGCCGTTCCCGGCGTAGCGCTGGACCGTGGGGAGCGGGTGGTGCCGGTGGGCCCAGATCTCCGCCTCCTGGGCGTAGACCCGTTCGACGAGCTGTCGCCAGGTGCCGCTCGGACGGGTGGCCGGGAACGGCAGGGTGTTGAGGTGCATGCCCAACACCCGGTCGGCGCCCGGGGCTTCGAGCCGGCCGTGGAAGACGACACCGGTGTGGAAGGCGTCGTCGGCCGTCAGCATCGACATGACCTTGACGTGCGCGGCGAGCAGCACGCTCCGGAACGAACTGCCGGTCCCCTTGGCCAGGAGCCGCAGACCCGCCTCGACGTCCTCGATGCCGGTCTCCAGCCGGAGCGGCTCGGGAGCGCCTTGGGCGGCCCAGGCAGCGGGCAGCGCGAACGGGACGTGATCGGACACGATCCGCTGCCAGAACGCCTGGTCCTCCTGGCTCGCGAGCGAGGTCTGCTCGGCGGCGATGAAGTCGGCGTAGCGCACCGACGGCGCCTCGTGCTCGGGGAGTTCGCGCCCGTCCCGCACGGCTCGGTAGCTCGCGACGAGCTCCATCATCAGGGAGTTGAGGGCCCAGCCCTCGGCGATGGCGTGGTGGTAGGCGAAGGTGAGGCGCCACGCGTCGTCCGACTCCAGGTGGACCGCCACGCGGAGGAGCGGTGCGGTGGTCAGCTCGAAGCCGGAGGCGCTGTCCCGGTCGGCGAACTCGCGCCTGGCCCGGTCGAGTTCGGCTGGGTCGAGGTCGCGCCAGTCGTGCAGGGCGACCGGGAGGCCGGCCGTGCTGTGGACGAGCTGGAGCGGTTGCGAGTAGTCGCTCAGGTGCATCGAGGTCCGCAGGATCTCGTGCCGAGTGAGGACGGCGTCGACGGCCTGCTGGAGGGCGGGCAGCGAGAACGGCCGGTCGTCGCGGATCCGGAAGGAACTGAGGTTGTGGTAGGCGGTCCGGCCCTCGGCCGCGGCGGCCATGGTCTCGGCCAGCATGCCGGTCTGGATCTGGGAGAGGGGGTAGGCGTCGGTGGCGTCGTCCGGGAGGAGGGCTCGGTCTTCGGCGCTGATCAGGGTGAAGGGTTCGACGGCGGTGATCAGGGAGTCGCCGCCGGTCTGGGGGCCGAGGTGGGTGGCGAGTTGGGCGATGGTGCGGTGCTGGAAGACGTCGCGGACGGAGGCGTCGTAGCCGGCGGCGCGGAGGGCGCCGACGAGGCGGACGGCGCGGATGGAGTCGCCGCCGAGGTCGAAGAAGCTGTCGTCGATGCCGAGTTGGTCGGTGCCGAGGACGTCGGACCAGATGGCGGCGAGGCGTTCTTCGAGGGGGGTGCGGGGTGGGGTGTGGTGGGTGGTGGTGTAGGCGGTCGTGTCGGGTGTGGGCAGGGCGCGGTGGTCGATCTTGCCGCTGTTGGTGAGGGGGATGTGGTCGATCGTGACGTAGGCGGTCGGGAGCATGTAGTCGGGCAGGCCGGTGGCCAGGTGTGCGCGCAGGGCGACGGAGTCCAGTGTTCCCTCGGTGACCAGGTAGGCGACGAGGGTCTTGTCGCCCGCGTTGTCCTCCCTGGCGGTCACCACGGCGTCCTTGACGGTGTGGTGGGTGCGCAGGGCGGCCTCGATCTCGCCGAGTTCGATGCGGTAGCCGCGGACCTTCACCTGGCTGTCGATCCGGCCCAGGTACTCCAGGCTGCCGTCGCCCAGCTGCCGGGCGAGGTCGCCGGTGCGGTAAAGGCGCGAGCCGGCGGGGCCGGACGGGTCGGGGACGAAGCGTTCGGCGGTGAGGTCGGGGCGGTTGTGGTAGCCGTGGGCGAGTCCGGTGCCGCCGAGGTGGAGTTCGCCGGGGATGCCGTCGGCGACGGGGTGGCCGTTGCTGTCGAGGATGTGGGTGGTGGTGTTGGCGAGGGGGGTGCCGATGGCGATGGTGTGGGCTTCCTCGGGCACTTCCCAGTAGGTGGACCAGATGGTGGTTTCGGTGGGGCCGTAGACGTTGACGAGGCGGTGGACGTGGCCGAGGAGTTCGTTGGCCAGGTCGGGGGTGCAGGCTTCGCCGCCGATGAGGGCGGTGATGGTGTCGTTGTGGAATCCGGCGGTGAGGAGGAGTCGCCAGCCGGAGGGGGTGAGCTGGATGTGGGTGACCTGGTGGGTGTCGATGAGGTCGACGAGGGCTTCGGGGTCCTTGGCTTGGTCGTTGCCGGCCAGCACGACCTGGCCGCCGGTGGTGAGGGGGAGGAAGAGTTCGAGTCCGGAGATGTCGAAGGAGATGGAGGTGGAGGCGAGCCAGGCGCCTGCGTGTCCGGTGCCGATGTCGTCGCGGACGGAGGTGAGGAGGTTGTGCAGGGCGCGGTGGGGGATCATGACGCCCTTGGGCCGTCCGGTGGAGCCGGAGGTGTAGAGGACGTAGGCCAGGGCGTCCGGGTCGGTGGCGAACTCGGTTTCCGCACCCGTGTGTTCGGGGATGACGTCGGTGTCGAGGAGGATGTGCGGGCCGTCGTAGCCGGGGTCGGTGACGGTGCTTTCGGTGATGAGGGCCGCGGTGCCTGTGAGCATGTAGGCGCGTCGTTCGGCGGGCAGGGTGGGGTCGACGGGGACGTAGGCGGCGCCGGCCTTCCACACGGCGAGCATCGCGGCCAGCACGTGCGGGGTGCGGTCGAGGCTGACACCCACGATGCTTCCCGGCGTGACGCCGGTCCGGTGCAGGTGGTGGGCCAGACGGCTGGAGTGCTCGTCCAACTTCTCGTACGTCCACTGCTCGTCGCCGGAGATCACCGCGATGGCCTGCGGGGTGGCTGTGGCCTGAGCCTGGAAGACGTCGAGGGTGGTGAGCGTGGTGGGTTCGGTGATGGTCCCGTGCTGCGGCTGCCGGGCGTCCTCGGGCAGGTGTGCGGCGGCGGCGTCGCCGTCCGGGTCGGTGGCCATGGCCTCCAGCACCGACCGGTACATCGCCCCCAACCGCGCCAACGCGCTCCGGCTGAACACCGTCGAGTTGGTCGCCAGGGCGATCCGGCCGTCCGCGGCGATGACGCCGAGGGAGAACTCGTTGCCGCCCACACCGGCCGTCGCCTCGGTGTCCACCGTCTCGGCGTCGACCTGGTGGAAGTCCTGGTGCTCGAACATCGTCGTCACGAGGCGCTGGGTCGTTCCGGCGTCGTGCTGGATGGCGGGCAGCGGGTAGCGGCGGTGGGCCCAGATCTCCGCTTCCTGGGCGTAGACCTGCTCGACGAGCTGTCGCCAGGTGCCGCTCGGACGGGTGGCCGGGAACGGCAGGGTGTTGAGGTGCATGCCCAACACCCGCTCGGCGTCCGGGGCTTCGAGCCGTCCGTGGTAGACGACGCCGGTGTGGAAGGCGTCCTCGGACGTCAGCGAGCTCATCGCCTTGAGGTGGGCGGCGAGCAGCACGCTCTTCAGCGATGCCTTCGCCCGGACCGCGAGCCCGCGCAGTCCCTCCTCCAAGTCGTCGTAAGCCACGTCCTGGTGGTACTCGACGACCGAATCGCCGCTCTCCGCCCAGGAGTTCGGCAGCTGCAGCGGCGTCCGGTCGGAGGTGATCCGCTGCCAGAACGTCCGGTCCTCCTCGCTCGCCAGCGAGGCCAGCTCGGCGGCGATGAAGTCCGCGTACCGCACCGACGGCGCCTGGTGCTCGGGCAGTTCACGCCCGTCGCGCACCAGCTGGTAGACGGTGGCGAGCTCCATCATGAGGCTGTGCAGGGTCCAGCCCTCGGTGATGGCGTGGCAATGGCTGATGGTCAGCCGCCAGGCGTCGCTCTCCTCCAGGTGCACGTGGATCCGCACGAGCGGCGCGCCGGCCAGGTCGAAGCCGGCCGCCAACTCGGCCTCCACGAAGGCCTGCCGCGCGCTCCGCCGGTCCTCGGGGGCCAGCTCGCGCCAGTCGTGCAGCGCGACCTCGGTCCGGGACGTGGCGTGGACGAGCTGGAGCGGCTGGGAGTAGCCGCTCAGGTGCATCGAGGTGCGCAGGATGTCGTGGCGGGCCACGACGGTGTCGACCGCCTCCTGGAGCGCGAGCAGCGAGAACGGCTGCTCGTCCGGTATCCGGAAGGAGTTGATGTTGTGGTAGACGTTCCCGCCGGCGTCGTTGGCGGCCAGCATCTCGACGAGCATGCCGGTCTGGATCTGGGAGAGCGGGTAGGCGTCGGCCACGTCGTCCGGCAGGAGGGCGCGGTCCTCGGCGCCGATCAGGGCGAACGGCTCGACCGCCGTCACCAGGGATTCCTCGGCGACCGGTCCGTTCAGGCTGTCGGCGAGCTCGGCGAGGGTGCGCTGCTGGAGGACGTCCCGGACGGAGGCGTCGTAGCCGGCCGTACGGAGGGCGCCGACCAGGCGGACGGCGCGGATGGAGTCGCCGCCGAGGTCGAAGAAGTTGTCGTCGGCGCCGACCCGCTCGATGCCGAGGATCTCGGACCAGATGGCGGCGAGGCGCTCTTCGAGGGGTGTGCGCGGTGCGGTGTGGTGAGCGGTGGTGTAGGCGTCGTCGTCGGGTGCGGGCAGCGCGCGGGTGTCGAGTTTGCCGTTGACGGTCAGCGGGACGCGGTCGATGGCGACGTACGCCGCCGGGATCATGTAGTCGGGCAGGCTCGCACTCAGGTGGGAGCGCAGGGCGGCCGGGTCGACGGCTTCCTCCGTGACGACGTAGGCCACGAGCCGCTGGGCGTGTGCGGTCACGACCGCTTCGCGGACGGTGGGGTGCTCGCGTAGGGCGGTTTCGATTTCGCCGAGTTCGATGCGGTAGCCGCGGATCTTGACCTGCTTGTCGATGCGGCCGAGGAAGTCGAGAGTGCCGTCGGCGAGGCGTCGGGCCTGGTCGCCGCTGCGGTACATGCGGGAGCCGGCGGGGCCGTAGGGGTTGGGGAGGAAGCGTTCGGCGGTGAGGTCGGGGCGGTTGAGGTAGCCGCGGGCGACGGCGGGTCCGGCGACGTGGATCTCGCCGGGGACGCCGATGGGGACGAGCTGTCCGGCGGTGTCGAGGAGGTGGATGGGGGTGTCGGAGAGCGGCACGCCCACGGGGTTGCGGTCGGTGCGTTCCAGGTCGGTGGCCTGCACCTGGTGGTAGGTGGAGTGCACGGTGGTCTCGGTGATGCCGTACATGTTGATCAGGGCCGGCCGGTCGAAGCCGTAGCGGTCGGTCCAGGGGCGCAGTTCGCCGAGCTGGAGGCGTTCGCCGGCGAAGACCACGGCGCGCAGGGCGAGTTGGTCGGTGCGGGGGTCGCCGTCGCCGGCGAGTGCCGCCAAGGAGCGGAACGCGGTGGGCGTCTGGCAGAGTACGGTGGCGCCGGAGGCGACGAGGACGTCCAGGAACTCCTCGGGTGCCCGGGTCACGGCCGCGGGCACGATGACGAGTCGGCCGCCGTGCAGCAGCGCGCCCCACATCTCCCAGACGGAGACGTCGAAGGCGTACGAGTGGAAGAGCGGCCAGACGTCGTCCTGGTTGAAGCCGTAGTGCTGCTGGGCGCTGGCGAACAGGCGCAGGACGTTGGTGTGGGTGAGGATGACGCCCTTCGGCTTCCCGGTGGAGCCGGAGGTGTAGATGGTGTAGATCAGGTTGTCTGGGTGGTTGGTGGCCGCCGGGTTGGTGGTGGGGTGGGCGGAGACGCTCGTGGTGTGGCGCGGGTCGTCGAGGACGACGAGGGGGCCGTCGTGGTACGTGGAGACACGGTCGGCGAGGGTGGTCCGGGTGATGACGATGCCGGCGCGGGCGTCGGTGGTCAGGTAACCGAGGCGGTCGTCGGGGTTGATCGGGTCAAGGGGGAGGTAGGCGGCGCCGGACTTGAGGATGCCGAGGAGGGTGGGGATGAGGTCGAGGTCGCGCTCCAGGCAGAGGCCGACGAGGGTTTCGGGGCCGGCGCCGAGGGTGCGCAGGTGGTGCGCGAGCTGGTTGGCCCGTTCGTTGACCTCGGTGTACGTGAGGGAGCGGCTGCCGCTGCTGATGGCGGTGCGGTGGGGGGTGCGGGCGACCTGGGCTTCGAAGGCCTCGTGGATGGTGCGGTGGGTGGGGCCCGTCTCCTCGGTGGAGCCAGTCTCCTCGGTGGCGCCCGTCTCGGTGTGGGCAGTCCACGCGGTGAGCAGGCGCTCGGTCTCCCCGGCGGGCAGGTGGGCGGTGGTGGCGCTGCCCTCGGGGTCGGTGGCCATGGCCTCCAGGACGGAGCGGTACATCGACGCCAGCCGCTCCAAGTCGGTCCGGCTGATGACCGCCGTGGTGGTGCCGAGGGTGATCCGGCCGTTCGCGGCGATGGCGCTGAGGGCGAACTCGTTGCCGCCCTCGTTCAGACCGGCGGCGGTGTCGACGGTCTCGGCGTCGACCTGGTGGAAGTTCTGGTGGTCGAAGAGGGTCGTGACGAGGCGCTGCGTGGTGCCGGCGTCGCGCTGGATGGCCGGCAGCGGGTAGCGGCGGTGGGCCCAGATGCTCGCTTCCCGGGCGTAGACCTGCTCGACCAGCTGTCGCCAGCTACCGGCCGGACGGGTCGCCGGGAACGGCACGGTATTGAGGTGCATGCCCAACACCCGCTCGGCGTCCGGGGCTTCGAGCCGGCCGTGGTAGACGACGCCGGTGTGGAAGACGTCCTCGGCCGTCAGTGAGCTCAGCACCTTGAGGTGGGCGGCGAGCAGCACGCTCTTCAGCGAGGCCTTGGCCCGGACCGCCAGCCGGCGCAGCCCGGCCTCCAGATCGGCGAACGGAACGTGCTGCCAGCAGCGTTCGGTGCTGCTGCCGGTCTCGTCGGCCCAGCTGTCCGGCAGCTGGAGCGGTGCCCGGCCGGAGGTGATCCGCTGCCAGAACGCCCGGTCCTCCTCCTTGGCCAGCGAGGCCAGCTCGGCGGCGATGTAGTCGGCGTAGCGCACCGACGGCGCCGGGTGGCCGGGGAGTTCACTCCCGTCGCGCAGGAGCCGGTAGGCGGTGGCGAGTTCCATCATCAGGGTATTGACGGTCCAGCCGTCGGTGATGGCGTGTGTGTGACTGACGGTCAGCCGCCAGGCACTCTCCTCCTCCAGGAGCGCGTGGATCCGCATCAGCGGCGCGGTGGTCAGCTCGAAGCCGGCCGCCAGCTCCGAGTCGGCGAACTCCCGCCTGGCCCGGTCGAGTTCGGTGGCGTCCAGGCCGCGCCAGTCGTGCAGGGCGGCCTCGATCCGCGCGTCGGCGTGGACGAGCTGGAGCGGCTGGGAGTAGCCGCCGAGGTGCATCGAGGTGCGCAGGATGTCGTGCCGGGCCACGACCGCGTCGATTGCCGCCTGGAACGCGGGCAGCGAGAACGGCCGGTCGTCCGGGATCCGGAAGGAGTTGATGTTGTGGTAGGCGTTCCCGCCGGCCTCCTTGGCGGCGACCATCTCGACCAGCATGCCGGCCTGGATCTGGGACAGCGGGTAGGCGTCGACCACGTCCGAGGGGAGCAGGGCCCGGTCCTCGGCGCCGATCAGGGCGAACGGTTCGACGGCGGTGACCAGGGACTCGCCCCCGGCCTGGTGGCCGAGCCGGGCGCCGAGGGCCGCGATGGTGCGGTGCTGGAAGACGTCCCGCACGGAGACGTCGAAGCCCGCACTGCGGAGGGCGCCGACGAGGCGGACGGCGCGGATGGAGTCGCCGCCGAGGTCGAAGAAGCTGCTCTCGATGCCGAGTTGGTCCGTGCCGAGGACGTCCGACCAGATTGCGGCCAGCCGCTCCTCGACCGGCGTGCGCGGGGCGGTGCGGCGGGTGGCCTTGAAGTCGCTGAGATCGGTCGTGGGCAGGGCGCGGTGGTCGACCTTGCCACTGTTGGTGAGCGGGATGCGGTCGAGCGCGACGTAGGCGGTCGGGAGCATGTAGTCGGGCAGGCTCGCGCTCAGGTGCGTCCGTACGGCAGCCGGGTCGAGGGCGCCCTCGGAGACGACGTAGGCGACGAGGGTCCGGTCACCCGCCTGATCCTCCTGGGCGGTCACCACGGCGTCCTTGACGGCGTGGTGGGTGCGCAAGGCGGCCTCGATCTCGCCGAGTTCGATGCGGTAGCCGCGCACCTTCACCTGGCTGTCGATGCGGCCCAGGTACTCCAGGCTGCCGTCGCCCAGCTGCCGGGCGAGGTCGCCGGTGCGGTAGAGGCGGGAGCCGGCGGGGCCGGACGGGTCGGGGACGAAGCGTTCGGCGGTGAGGTCGGGGCGGTTGTGGTAGCCGTGGGCGAGTCCGGTGCCGCCGAGGTGGAGTTCACCGGGAACGCCGTCGGCGACGGGGTGGCCGTTGCTGTCCAGGACGTGGGCGGTGGTGTTGGCCAGGGGGGTGCCGATCGCGATGGTGTCGGCTTCCTCGGGCACCTCCCAGTAGGTGGACCAGATCGTGGTCTCGGTGGGGCCGTAGACGTTCACCAAACGCCGCACGCGCTCGTGGATCTGCCGAGCGAGGTCGGGCGGGCAGGCCTCGCCGCCGACGAGGGCGGTGATGCCGTCGTCGTGGAACCCGGCGGTGAGCAGCAGCCGCCAGCCGGACGGGGTCAGCTGGACATGCGTCACCCGGTGGGCGTCGATCAGCTCGACGAGGGCTTCGGGGTCCTTGGCCTGGTCACTGCCGGCCAGCACGACCTGGCCGCCGGTGGTCAGCGGCAGGAAGAGTTCGAGTCCGGAGATGTCGAAGGAGATGGAGGTGGAGGCGAGCCAGGCGCCTGCGTGGCCGGTGCCGATGTCGTCGCGGACGGAGGTGAGGAGGTTGTGCAGGGCGCGGTGGGGGATCATGACGCCCTTGGGCCGTCCGGTGGAGCCGGAGGTGTAGAGGACGTAGGCCAGGGCGTCCGGATCGGTGGCGAACTCGGGTGCCACGCCCGTGTGTTCCGGGATGACGTCGGTGTCGAGGAGGATGCGCGGGCCGTCGTAGCCGGGGTCGGTGACGGTGCTTTCGGTGATCAGGGCTGCGGTGCCGGTGAGCATGTACGCGCGCCGCTCGGCGGGCAGGGCGGGGTCGACGGGCACGTAGGCGGCGCCGGCCTTCCACACGGCGAGCATCGCTTCGAGTACCTGCGGGGTGCGGTCGAGGCTGACACCCACGATGCTTCCGGGTGTGACGCCGGTCCGGCGCAGGTGGTGAGCCAGGTGGTCGGAGTGCTCGTCCAACTCCTCGTACGTCCACCGCTCGTCGCCGCTGATCACCGCGACCGACCGAGGCGCGGCTGCTGCCTGGGCCTGGAAAGCGTCGAGGGTGGTGAGCGTGGTGGGCTCGGTGACGGTGCCGTGCTGCGGCTGCCGGGCGTCCTCGGGCAGGTGTGCGGCAGCGGCGTCGCCGTCCGGGTCGGTGGCCATGGCCTCCAGCACCGACCGGTAGATCGCCGCCAGCCGCGCCAGCCCGGTGGCGTCGAACACCCCGGTCGTGGTGCTGAGGTCGACCCGCCCGGGGCCGGCGGCCACGGAGAGGGGGAACTCGCTGACGCTCTCCCGAAGTTCACTTCCCGCGTCGACGACATCGGCATCCACCTGGTGGAAGTCGAGGTACTCGAACATCGCCGAGAGCAGCTGCCGGGAGTTGCCGGCGTCGTGCTGGATGGCGGGCAGCGGGTAGCGGCGGTGGGCCCAGATCTCGGCTTCCTGGGCGTGGACCCGCTCGACGAGCTGTCGCCAGGTGCCGGCCGGACGGGTGGCCGGGAACGGCAGGGTGTTGAGGTGCATGCCCAACACCCGGTCGGCGCCCGGAGCTTCGAGCCGGCCGTGGAAGACCACGCCGGTGTGGAAGGCGTCGTCGGCCGTCAGCATCGACATGACCTTGACGTGCGCGGCGAGCAGGACGCTCTTGATCGACGTCCTGGCCTCGGCGGCCAGCCGGTGCAGGCCGTCCGCCAGATCGGTGAACGGCACCCGGGCGCCGTGCCGTCCGCCGGCGGCGTCCCCGTTCCCCGCCCAGGCCGTGGGGAGCACGACGGGGTGGTAGGAGGTCGCCACGTCCTGCCAGAACTCCTGGTCCTCCTCGCTCGCCAGCGAGGCCAGCTCGGCCGCGACGAAGTCGGCGTACCGCACGGCGGTGGGGGCCGGGGCCGGCTCGGGGGTGCCGGTCAGCGCGTTGCGGTAGCAGGTGACGAGCTCCATCACCAGGGAGTTGACGGACCACCCGTCGGTGAGGGCGTGGGGGTGGGTGAGCGTCAGGTACCAGGAGTGGTCCGATTCGAGGTGTGCGGCGATCCGGAGCAGCGGAGGCGCGGTGAGCTCGAACCAGGCGGCGCGCTCGGCGCCGGCGAAGGTCCGGGCGTGCTCCGCGCGTTCCGCCTCGGAGCGGCCGCGCAGGTCGTGCACGGCGAGCGGCACCCGGGCCGTGGAGTGGACCAGCTGGAGCGGCCGCGAGAACCCGTCGAGGTGCATCGAGGCGCGCAGCAGCTCGTGCCGGGCCGTCACGGTGTCGATCGCGGAGCGCAGCGCCTCGGCCGAGAACGGCTCCTGGTCCGGGACCCGGAAGGAGCTGATGTTCCGGTAGACCGCGCCGTCCTCGGCGGCCAGCATCTCGACCAGCATGCCGGCCTGGACCTGGGAGAGCGGGTAGGCGTCGACCACGTCGGCGGGCAGCAGGGCCCGGTCCTCCAGGTTGAGGAGCGCGAACGGCGGCACCGCCGTCACCAGTGAGCCGCCGTGCTCCCGGTCCGCCACCAGCGCGGCGAGCGCGGCGCTGCTGCGGTGCTCGAACACGTCCCGCACCGCGACGTCGTACCCGGCCGCGCGCAGCGCACCGGCCAGGCGGACGGCGCGGATGGAGTCGCCGCCGAGGTCGAAGAAGCTGTCCTCGACGCCGACTTCGGCCAGCCCCAGCACCTCGGCGAGGATCGCGGCCAGCCGCTCCTCGGCCGGGTTGTGCGAGGCGGGCGAGCGCACGGGCGCGGACCGGTCCTGGCCGGGCTCGGGCAGGGCGCGGCGGTCGACCTTGCCGTTGGAGGTGAGGGGGATGTGGCCGATGGTCCGGTAGACGGCCGGGACCATGTACTCGGGCAGGGTGGCGCTCAGGTGCGTACGCAGGGCGGCCGGGTCGAGGGTGCCTTCGGCGACGACGTAGGCGACGAGGCGCTTGTTGCCCGGGGTGGTCTCGCGCACGGCGACGACGGTGTCGGTGACCTGCGGGTGTTCGCGCAGGCGGGCCTCGATCTCGCCGAGCTCGATGCGGTAGCCGCGGATCTTGACCTGGTTGTCGATGCGTCCGAGGGTTTCGAGCGCGCCGTCGGGGAGGTGGCGGCCGAGGTCGCCGGTGGCGTAGAGGCGGGAGCCGGGCGGGCCGTAGGGGTTGGGGAGGAAGCGTTCCGCGGTCAGGTCGGGCCGGTTGAGGTAGCCGCGGGCCAGGCCGATGCCGGCGATGTGGACTTCGCCGGGTACCCCGATGGGGGCGGGGTGGAGGGTGGGGGTGAGGACGTGCATGGTCGTGCCGGGGAACGGGGGACCGAGCGGGATGGCCTCGGTGGGGGTGTCGGGGAGCGCGGGCTGGCCGGAGTTGCCGACGGTGATCTCGGTGGGGCCGTACTCGGTGGCGAGGGGGGTGCCGTCGGGGCCGGCGAGCTGCTGCCAGCGCTGGACGAGGCTGGTGGGGAAGTTGTCGCCGGCGGCGATGACGAGGCCGGCGAGGCCGTGGGCCTGGGCGGGGGTGAGCTGGTGGGTGAGGAGGTCCAGGTGGCCGGGGGTGAGCTTGATGAAGGCGTGGGGGGCGGTGTCGGCGAGGGCCGTGCCGAGCTGGGCGGTGTCGAGGGTGTCGGGGAGGAGGGTGGCGGTCTGGCCGGTGACCAGGGGGGTGAGGAAGTTGGGGATGCCGAGGTCGAAGGAGATGGAGGAGAAGAGGGGGGCGCCGCCGGTGCCGCGGCTGGCATAGAGCCCGGCGGTGTGGTGGACGTAGTTGGTGAGGCCGGCGTGCTGGATCATCACTCCCTTGGGCTGCCCGGTGGAGCCCGAGGTGTAGATGACGTAGGCGAGGCTGTGCGGGTGGAGGGTGCGCTCCGGCGGGGTGGTGGGGCGCCGGTTGATGCGCCGCTGGTCCTGGTCGAGGGTGATCAGGGTGCCGTTGTGGATGGGGGTGAGGACGGCGGTGTGCTGGGTGGTGGTGACGAGGGTGGGGGCCTGGGTGTGGCCGAGGATGTAGGCGAGGCGTTCGGTGGGGAGGGTGGGGTCGAGGGGGAGGTAGGCGGCGCCGGCCTTCCAGATGCCGAGGATGGTGGGCAGGAGGTGGGCGTCGCGGTTGAGGCAGACGGCGACGGGGGTGTCGGGGCGGGCGCCGTGGGCGAGGAGGTGGTGCGCGATCCGGTTGGCGCGTTCGTCGAGCTCGCGGTAGGTGAGGCGGGTGGTGTCGGTCCGGACGGCGATGGCGTCGGGGGTGGCGGCGGCCTGGGCCTCGAACAGGTCGATGGTCAGGGTGGTGGGAACGGGGGCAGGGCCGCCGTCGGACCAGGCGTCCAGCAGGGCTCGCTCCGCCGCCGGCAGGACGTCGATCCCGGAGATCCGCGCGTCCGGCTCGGCGGCGACCCCGGCGAGCAGGCACAGGTAGTGCTGGGCCATGCGCTCGACGGTGCCGCGGTCGAACAGCGCGGTGGCGTACCGCAGTCGGGCCTGGAGCGGGCCGTCCGCCCCGTCGGTGACGTCCAGGGTGAGGTCGACCTTGGAGACCCGGTCGGCGGACTCGGGCCGCACGGTCAGGCCGGGCAGCCGGAAGGCGGGCGCCTGGTGCTCGCGCAGGATGAAGTCGACCTGGTAGAGCGGGGGCCGGGAGAGGTCGCGCTCCGGCTGCAGCTCGTCGACCAGCCGGGCGAACGGCACGGCCTGGTGCTCGTACGCGCCCAGCACCGCGCGCCGGCCCCCGGCGAGCAGCTCGCGGAAGGTCGGGTCGCCGCGCCAACTCAGGCGGGCCACCAGGTTGTTGATCCCGAAGCCGATCATCCGCTGGAGCTCCGGGCGGGCCCGCCCGGAGACCGTCACGCCGACCGGGACGTCACTGCCGCCGGTGTAGCGGGCGATCAGTGACTGGAAGGCGGTGAGCAGCGCCACGAACCGGGTGGTCCCGGCCTCCTCGGCCAGCTCCCGGAGGCGCCGCGCCACGTCGGCCGGGATGGCGAAGGGGACGGCGTCGCCGCGCGGGTCGCGGCGGGCCGGGCGGGGCCGGTCGGACGGCAGGTCGATCTCCGGCAGACCGGCCAACTCGGTGCGCCAGTAGGAGAGCTGCTTCTCCAGGGCGGCGCCGCTGAGCTCCTTGCGCTCCCAGGCGGCGTAGTCGGCGAACTGGACCGGCAGCGGTGCCAACGGGGAGGCCGCTCCGGTCACGAACGCGCTGTACAGGGTGCCGAGTTCCTCCGCGAAGATCCCCATCGACCAGGCGTCGCAGGCGATGTGGTGGAACGTGGCCACCAGCAGGTGCCGGTCGGAGGTGAGCGAGATCAGCTTCATCCGGACCGGCCAGTCGCGGCCGAGGTCGAAGGGGGCGACCACCTCCTGCTCGGCCAACTCCCGGGCCCACTGCTCGCGTTCATCGTCCGGGAGGCCGGCGGGCTCGACCACCGTGAAGGCCGGGGCGCTCGGCGGGTCGATGATCTGGACCGGCTCGTCGCCCACCATGGTGTAGCGGGTGCGCAGGATCTCGTGCCGGGCGGTGATCTCCGTGAAGGCCGCGCGCAGCGCGTCCCGGTCGACCGTGCCGTCCAGCCACAGCGCCAGCGGCACCAGGTACTCGGCGCTGTCGGGTTCGAGGCGGTTGACGAACCACATCTGCTGCTGGCCGAAAGAGAGCGGCAGCTGCCGGTCCCGGTCGACCGCGGTGATCAGCGACCGGTGACCGCCCCGCTGGCCGGCCAGCCGACGTCGCAGCAGTTCCTCGCGCCGCGCCGCCACGTCCTGCTCGGTCGACTGCTTGTCGCCGGTGCTCATGTCTTACTGCTCCTTCTGGTTCGTGGCGTCGGTGTCGGCGGTGCCGGAGTCGGTGCCGGTGCCGGTGCCGGAGTCGGTGTCGGAGGCGGCGTCGGTGTCGAGGGCCGCGAGCTCGTCGTCGCTCAGCCCGTCGATCTCGGCCCGGATCTGGTCCTCGATGGCCGCGGCGAGCCGGCGGACGGTGGGCTCGGCGAAGACCGTGCCGATCGACAGGTCGAGGTCGAACTCGTCCTGCAGCCGGGAGGTCATCCGGATGGCGAGGATGGAGTGGCCGCCGAGCGTGAAGAAGGTGTCCTCCACGCTGACCCGGGGGCGGCCCAGCAGCTCGGCCCAGATCCCGGCGATTCGCTCCTCGGTGGCGGTGGCCGGCGGCTGGTACGCGTCGGCGGCGTCGACGGTGGGCAGCGCCCGGCGGTCGACCTTGCCGTTGGCGGTGAGCGGGATCCGGTCGATCACCGCGAACGCGGACGGGACCATGTACTCCGGGAGCTGCTCGGCCAGCTTCTCCCGGACGAGGTCCGGGTCGATCGCGGCGTCCTGCTCCGCGACCAGATGGGCCACCAGCGACTTCTCGCCGTTGGCGTTCTGCTGGGCGCTGACCACCGCGTCGCGCACCTGGGGGAGCGCGGTCAGGACGGACTCGATCTCACCGAGCTCGATCCGGTAGCCGCGCAGCTTGACCTGGGTGTCGATCCGGCCGAGGAAGTCGATGGCGCCGTCGGGCAGCAGCCGGGCCAGGTCGCCGGTGCGGTAGAGCCGGGAGCCGGGCGGCCCGTACGGGTCGGGGACGAATTTCTCCGCGGTCAGGTCCGGGCGGCCGTGGTAGCCGCGGGCCAGCCCCTCCCCGCCGATGTGCAGTTCGCCCGCCACGCCGACCGGAACCGGCCGGCCGGCCTCGTCCAGCACGAAGGCGGTGGTGTTGGGCAGCGGACCGCCGAGCGGCACGGTGGCGTCCTGCTCCCGGTCCACCGGGTGGACGGTGGAGCCGATCGACGCCTCGGTCGGGCCGTACTCGTTGGTCAGCCGTCCGGCCCCGAGCCGCGCGAACCACTGGTTGGCCGCGCGGGCGGGAAGCGCCTCGCCCGCCACCAGGATCCGGTGGGCCAGCCGGTCGGACTGGTCCGCGGTCAGCTGGTCGGTGAGCAGTTCGAGGTGGCCGGGCGTCAGCTTGACGAAGCTGTACGGTGCGCCGGCCAGCAGCGCCTCGCCGAGTCCGGCGAGGTCCTGGTCGGCGGGCAGCACGTGGACGGCGCGGCCGGTGATCAGCGGGGCGTACAGGTTCGTGGCCGGCAGGTCGAAGGCGATCGAGGAGAACAGCGGCGCGCCGCCCTCGACCCCGATCAGGTCGCGGCCCGCCCAGCGCAGGTGGTTGGCCAGCCCCCGGTGCGGGATCATGACGCCCTTGGGCCGGCCGGTGGAGCCGGAGGTGTAGATGACGTAGGCGAGCAGCTCGGGGTCGCCGGAGCGGGCCGGGCGGCTGCTCGGGCGGGCGTCGATCGCGGCCCGGTCGGCGTCGAGCAGCACGCGCGCGCCCCGGTGGCCGGCGGTGGTGGCGGACAGTGCGGCCGTGGTCAGCAGCAGCGGCGACCGGCAGTCCGACAGGATGTGGCCGACCCGCTCGGCGGGCAGCGACGGATCGAGCGGGAGGTAGGCCGCGTCGGCCTTCCAGATCCCCAGCAGGGCCGGGATCAGGTCCGCACCCCGCTCCAGGCAGAGGCCGACCACGGTGTCGGGGCCGACGCCGGCCGCGATCAGGTGGTGGGCGATCCGGTTGGCCCGCTCGTCCAGCTCGCGGTAGCCGATCCGGACGTCGCCCGCGACCACCGCGGTGGCCTCGGGGGTCGCCGCGGCCTGCGCCTCGAAGAGGTCGAGGGTGGTGCCGGCCGGCCAGTCGGCCCGCTCGCCGGTGCCCCAGTCGGTCAGCGACCGCTCGCGCTCGGCCGCCGCCATGATGTCGATCGTGGCGAGCGGGGCGGCCGGGTCGGCGGTGACCGACTCCAGCAGCCGCAGGAAGTGCCGGGCCAGCCGTTCCACGGTGCCGCGCTCGAACAGGGCGTCGGCGTACTCGAACGCGCCGCTCCAGGTGCCGTCGCTCTCGCTGCGCACGTAGAGGGTCAGGTCGGTCTTGGCGACCTGGCGGGCCGGGTGGAGGTAGTCGATGTCGGAGCGGTCCGGCATCCCGCCGATCAGCTGGCCGTCGTGCAGGTTGAACGCGACCTGGTAGAGCGGGGTGCGGGACGGGTCGCGGGTGGGGCGCAGCTCGTCCACGATGTGCTCGAACGACAGGTCCTGGTGCGCGAAGGCGGACCGGCACACCTCGCGGACCCGGTCCAGGGCCGCGTCGAAGCCCCGGTCGCCGTCCAGCGGGCAGCGCAGCACGAGGGAGTTGAGGAAGAAGCCGACGGTCCGCTCCAGCTCCGGGCGGCTCCGGCCGGCGACCGGGGTGCCGATCACCACGTCCCACTGGCCGCTGTGCCGCGCCAGCACCGTGCCGAAGGCGGCGAGCAGGGTCATGAACGGGGTGGCCTCGCGGCTCTGCCCGAGGCCGCTGACGGCGGCGATCAGCGGTGCCGGGATGTCGAAGGTGACGACGTCGCCGTGCGAGTCGCGCTTGGCCGGGCGCGGGTGGTCGGTGGGCAGCTCCAGCGGGACGGCCCCGGTCAGGGTTTCGCGCCAGTGGTCCAGCTCCGCGGCCAGCCGCTCCTTGGAGTGCCACTCCTGCTGCCAGGACGCGTAGTCGGGGTACTGCACCGGGACGGCGGGCAGTTCGGCGGCCCGGCCGGAGCGGTGGGCCTCCAGCAGTTGGCGGAACTCGTCCTCCAGCACCGCCGCGGACCAGCCGTCGCAGGCGATGTGGTGAATCGTCACGAGGAGGAGCTGCCGGTCGGCGGGCGCGGGGAGCTTGGCCAGGGTGGCCCGCCAGAGCCGGCCCGAGGTGAGGTCGAAGCCGGTCTCGAACTGCTCGCGGAACGCCTCGACGATCTCATCCCTGGAGCCCTCGGCGGTGCGCAGCTCGACGGGCCGGGTCTCGCCGACGGACTGGGCCGGCTCGCCGTCGACCACCAGGTAGCGGGTGCGCAGCGCCTCGTGGCGGTCGGCCAGGGTGTCGAGCAGCAGGCGGACCACGTCCGGCGTCAGGTCGGACGGCACCCAGAGGAAGAGCGGGGCGTTCCACTCGGGGCCCGGTTCGCTGGCGTCCAGGAACCAGATCCGGCGCTGGCCGGAGGAGAGCGGCAGCGGCCGGTCGCGCGGCACCGGGGCGATGGCCGGCACGACGTCCCCGGCGTCCGGCCGGTCCGCCGCGGCCGGGGCCGCCAGCAGCGCCGCCTGCTCGCGGACGGTGACGGCGGTGAACAGGTCGGCCAGCACCACCGGGCTGCCGGTGGCCTCGTGCAGGCGCTTGGCCAGCTCGGTGAGGAGCAGCGAGTAGCCGCCCAGCTGGAAGAAGTTGTCGTCGCCGCCGACCTGCGGCACCTCCAGCAGCTCGGACCAGATCCGGGCGACGGTCCGCTCGGCCTCGGTCGCCGGGGGCACGTGCGCGGGGCGGGCGGGAGCGGCGGCCGCCGCCGGGGCCTGGGCGCCGTCCCGGGCCTGGTCGGCCCGGCCGAGCAGGGTCAGGGTGCCGTCGTTCTGCCAGCGGACCAGCTCGCCGGTGCCGTACATCCGGCTGCCGGCCGGGCCGAACGGTGCCGGCAGCAGCCGCCCGGCCGTGGCCGGGTCGCCGGGCAGCGGGCGGACCTCCTCGACGAGGCGCTCGACGAGCAGCAGGGCGGCCTGCGGCAGGG
>NZ_JBFBDY010000077.1:0-21001 GCF_040683475.1 Kitasatospora sp. NPDC093558
ACCAGCTGATCGTGCGGGACGAGGCGAGGGATCATCGCCTCCAACGACGGCTGCTGGAGCCCCTGGAGCGCCGCCGCCAGCCCGGCGGCCACGTACAGCGGCCACAGTGAGGGCGTGCCGAGCAGCGCGTTGGCGAGGAGGAGCGAGCTGAGGGCGGCGAGCGCGAGCTCGGTGACGAGGGCGACGGTGCGGCGGTCGGCGCGGTCGGCGAGCACGCCGCCGTACAGGCCGAACACGACGGTCGGGACGAGTTCGACCGCGCCGACCGCGCCGACGGCGAGCGGCGAGCCGGTGAGGTCGGCGATCTGCAGCGGGATCGCCGTCATGGTGAAGACCGAGCCGAGCAGGGTGACCGTGCCGGAGGTCCAGGTCAGGCGGAAGTCTCGGGAGGAGCGCCAGGGGGCGGTGTCGAGCCAGGGCGAGGTGGGCATGGGTGTCGTCCTCGAAGCAGTCCTTATCACTGATAAATTCCGGCGCCGACCTTATCGGCGATAAAGTTGGTGGGCAAGCGAATAACGCGAATAACGGGGAACGGGCTCGGAGGGCGGTCGGCATGGCGCTGCAACGCGACGAGGTGGTGCGCACCGCACTGCGGCTGCTCGACGAGGTCGGCATCGACGGGCTCACCACCCGCCGGCTGGCGCGCGAACTCGGCGTCCAGTCACCGGCGTTGTACTGGCACTTCAAGAACAAGCGGGAACTGCTCGACCTCATGTCCGAGGCCATGCTCGCCGAGGCCCTGCCGCCCGACCGCACCCCCGACCCGGAGCACTGGCCGGACTGGATCGCCGCCGACGCCCGCGCCAAGCGCCGTGCGCTGCTCGCCTACCGCGACGGCGCCCGCGTGCACGCCGGCACGCTGCCCACCGAGGACGAACTCCCTGCCGTCGAGGCCCAGGTGAGCGCCCTCTGCCGGGCCGGGCTGCGGCCGCGCACGGCGCTGCGGCTGCTGCTCGCCGTCGACCGGTACATCATGGGCTGGGTCACCGAGGAACAGGCCTGGCGGCAGGACGCCGAGGGCCGCGACACGCCGCTCTACGCCGACGACGCCCTGCGCGACCTGCCGCTGCTGCGCGAGGCCGCCGACGTCCTGCGGATGGCCGACCACGACGCCGACTTCGAGTACGGGCTGCGGGTCATGATCGAGGGGTTCCGTGCGGAGATCGCGAGGGAGGCTTCGGAACTCGGGTGAGGGCGACGGCGATTGCGATTGCGAGGGTGCGGGCGCTTGGGCGATTGCGCGGTTGAGGGCGCGGCAGGTCGGGCTCACGGCCGGGGCGGTAGCGTGAGCGCCATGCGAACCCTCGATGCCCGCAGCACCGCGCTCGTCCTCGTCGACCTGATGGACCGGATCGTCGCCAACCCGCTCGCCCCGCGCCCCGGCACCGAGGTCGTCGCGGCCTCGCTGGAGCTGGCCGACTCCTTCCGCAAGGCCGGTGCGCCCGTCGTCGCCGTCCGCGTCGAGCGCCCGAACGTCGCCGAGCAGCCGCCCGGCAGCGACCTCGTCGCGGAGGTCGCGGCGGTGGCCGACGAGGTAGTCGTCAAGCGCACGATCGGCGCCTTCCAAGCGACCGGGCTGGACGAACTGCTCCGGGCGCGGGGTGTGACGACCCTCGTGCTCACCGGCATAGCGACGAACCTGGGCGTCGAGTCGACGGCCCGCGCGGCCCTCGACCTCGGGTACGAGCTTGTGTTCGTCGAGGACGCGATGGCGGCGCTCACCGAGGAGGAGCACCGCACGCCCGTGGCGCACTCCTTCCCGCGGCTCGGGTCGGTCGTGGGGCGGGCGGAGCTGCAGTTCGGCTGAGGGGCTGCGTCGGCTTGGCGGCCTGCGGCTGCTTGAGGGGAGGGCTCACGCTCGCCTGAGGGCTTCGCGCAGCCGGCCGTCGCAGTCCGTGAGCAGGCGGGCGGCGGCCGGTGCGTCGACGTCCGCGAGCAGGACGAGGATCGCGTCCTTGGCCCGCCCGTCGGTCGCCGTCAGGGCGCGGCGCACGTCCTCGTCGGCCGCGCCGGTGGCCTCGGTGACGATCCGGCGGGCGCGCTCGCGCAGTTTGGTGTTGGTGGCGCGCACATCGACCATCAGATTTCCGTACGTACGGCCGAGACGGACCATGACGGCGGTCGAGACGAGGTTGAGTACGAGCTTCTGCGCCGTGCCCGCCTTGAGCCTCGTCGAGCCGGCGAGCACCTCCGGGCCGGTGACCACCTCGATCGGCAGCTCGGCGGCCCCGGCGAGCGCCGAGCCGCGGTTGCCCGCCAGCCCGACGGTGAGCGCACCGGCGGCG
The DNA here is from genome assembly GCF_040683475.1 of Kitasatospora sp. NPDC093558. Taxonomy (NCBI): domain Bacteria; kingdom Bacillati; phylum Actinomycetota; class Actinomycetes; order Kitasatosporales; family Streptomycetaceae; genus Kitasatospora; species Kitasatospora sp. NPDC093558. The sequence goes on from NZ_JBFBDY010000077.1 coordinate 2,286, forward strand.
CGGGCGTACCGGACGGCGGCCACGGCGTAGGGCGTCCGGCCGGAGGCGGAGACGCCGATCACGGTGTCGGCCGGGGTGAGCGCGAGTGCGGCCAGGTCGGCCTCGGCCAGGTCGGCGCGGTCCTCGGCGCCCTCGGCCGCCGACGTGACGGCCGCCGGCCCGCCGGCGATCAGCCCGACGACCAGGCCGGGGTCGGTGCCGAAGGTCGGCGGGCACTCGGCGGCGTCCAGCACCCCCAGCCGCCCGGCCGTTCCGGCACCCGCGTAGACGAGACGCCCGCCTCGCCGCATCCGTTCGGCCGCCCCGTCGACGACGGCGGCGATGCGCTCCAGCTGCCCGGCGACGGCCATGGGGACGGTCCGGTCCTCGGCGTTCATGAGGTGCAGCAGGTCGAGCGTCGGGAGCTGGTCGATCCCCGCCCAGTCGGGGCGGACGGTCTCGGTGGTCGCCTCGGCGACCGGGTGCGCGGGCTGGTCCATGCCGATCAGCCTCCCCGGGTGTGCCGGGCGCCAACCCGGGCAGGTGCCGGAGTGGGAGGTGGGCGATGAACGAACCGGAGACCGTCGCGGCGCTCCTCACCCGCTACGGCACCACGTACGCGGAGGAAGCGGGCATCACGCTGCGCGACACACCCGCGCCGCTGTATCGGCTCCTCGTGCTGACCGTGCTCTGCTCCGTGCGCATCAGCGCGGACATCGCGACGGCGGCGGCCCGCGAGCTACACGCCGCGGGGATCGACACACCGCGGAGGATGGCCGAGGCCGACCGGTCCGTCCTCATCGCGGCCTTCGCCCGCGCGCACTACGTGCGGTACGACGAGAGCACCGCGACGGCGTTGACGAAGGGCGCCTCGCTGCTCCTCGACCGCTGGCACGGCGACTTGCGGCGCCTGCGCGACGAAGCGGGCGGCGAGAGCGGACGCATCGGCGAGCTGCTGACGGAGTTCCCGCGCATCGGCCCGGTCGGCTCCGCCATCTTCCGCCGCGAGGCCCAGGCGGTCTGGCTGTCCCTGCGTCCGTTCTTCGACGAGCGGACCCGCGCGGAGGCCCGGCTCCTCGGCCTGCCGGACAACCCGTCCGCCCTGGCCGCACTGGCGGACCCGGCCCGCCTCGCGGCTGCCCTGACCAGAGCGAGCCTGGCACACGTGGGCGCCGCCGGGCTGGGGGCGGATTGAGGCGGGGGAGGCCGTGACCGGCGGTACCTACTGCTGAGAGGGGGAGTCCAAGTAGAAGGTGCCGTCAGCCCTCTGGGGCGAAGCCGCCGTATCTCTGGAGAGGAAGACCCGGGATGATCAGCTCACCGGTGACCTGGCGGACCAACCAGCCGGGAACACTGCCGTCGTACTCCTCCCACTGCGCCCACTGCCTGAACCACACACCGATGTTCCACGTGCCGTCGGCGTGAGGGATCAGAAAGCAGGCGTCACCCTCTGAGGTGTTGGCCCACAGCACCATCCCGCGCTCCTGGGGATGGACGTCGTAGGGAATCCTGTGCGGCACGAGACTCTGATAGAGCGGGCCCATGGCAGCCATCAGGTCGAGCATGGTGCATTCCTGAGCCTGCGGGTGCATCACAGTCAGGAAGTCCCCGATCACACCCGGACCGTACGCCGCCACGAACTCCTTGTAGTCCGTGGGGAGTTCTCCAACGACGGCCTCGATGTCTGCCCAGGCATCCATGCCCGAATAGCCGCGAGCCGGGCCGAAGCACAGTTCGAGGTCTGCTGAAAACGACATGGAGGTCCTCTCTCGGTGGGCCACCCCTCGGGCTGATGAGTATCCAACAGTCGGCGGTCCCCACAGGCCCCCGGGCGTTGTTCCGGGGGCTGCCATTGGACGTCCGGTCACTGCGGGGTGCTGCTCCGCAGGGCGCCGTGGAGGAAGAGGTCGACGAGTTCGGCGGTGGTGAGCGGGTCGGGGGCGCCGGGGCGGCCGGAGGCCATGATCACCAGTTGGAAGGCGTCGGCGAGGCGTTCCGGGCTGAGGCGCAGGTCGTCGCGGTCGGGTTCGAAGAGGGCGGCAAGGGCGGCGCGCGGACGGGCGAGGCCGGCTTCGCGGTCGGGCAGCTTGCCGTCCGGGCCGGGCTTCGGGTGCTCGGTCCGGCCGCCCGCCATGAGGGCTCCGGCGACGGCGCCGATGCGGGTCAGGTGTCCGCGCACGACGTCGGCGGCCTCGGTGAGGCGGTCGGCGAGGGGCTGGTCCAGGGGGATCGCGGCGAGGTGGGCGATCGTGTCGTCGGGGCGGAGGACTTCGGCCATGCAGGCGGCGAGGAGGGCGTCCTTGTCGTCGAAGACGCGGAAGATCGTGCCCTCGCCGATGCCGGCGGCCCGGGCGATCTTGGCCGTCGTCACGGACGCGCCGTACTCGACGACGAGGGGGAGCGCGGCGGCGACGATCATGGCGCGCCGCTGCTCGGGATCCATCGCGGGTGCCCGGCGTCGGGCGGGCTGGGTGCCAGGAGTCTCGGTCATGACTCCATGATGCGGAGTGAGTACTCACTCCGCCAATGGGAAATGAGCCGTCAGTTTCGGAACTCGCTTCCGGTGGTGAGGAATTCGGCGATGCGGGCGATCGTCCGGGCGTTGTCGTCGAACAGGTGCGCCTGCATGCCCAGGGCCAGGGCGGTTTCGACGTTCGGCGCGTGATCGTCGACGAAGAGGCAGTCGGCGGGGTGGACGCCGAGGACCGTGCAGGCCCGCTCGAATGCCTGCGGATCGGGCTTCTCGATGCCGGTCTCGTGCGAGTACACGATGTGCTCGGGGGTCTCGACGAGCTCGCCGAAGCCGTAGCGGCCGACCTCGCGTTCGCGGGCGCCGGCGAAGCTGTTGCTCAGGATCCCGAGCCGGGCCCGGCCCCGCAGGCCGCGCACGTGCGCGATCAGCTCGTCGTTCGGCGTCCCGAGGTGCTCCGTCCAGAAGTCGGCCATGAACGCCTCGACCCGGGGCGGGTCGAGGCGCAGCCGGGCGGCCACCTGGCGGCGCACCTCGGCCTCGTCGATGGCGCCGATCGAGCCGGCGTGCCAGACGTCCTCCAGGCGCTGGTCGACGGTGCCGGGGGTCAGGCCCAACTCCCGTTCCCAGTAGGGCAGCCAGCCGGTCCGCGGCGTGTACTCCAGCACGCCGCCGATGTCGAGGATGATGCAGCGTTCGTCCATGACCCACTGTCGGCGGGCGGGGACCGGCCGGGTCAAGCGGTTCGCGCGCTCTGTGACAGGGGCGTGACAGGGGGCGGCGGGCGGTGGCGGGGTGGGGGCGTCGCTACCGGGCGGGCGTGACGACGGGGATGCCCTCGGGGCGGCCCGCGAGCAGCGCGGCGAGGTGGTCGGCGCAGCGAACGGCGGCCTCGGCCATGGCCGTTCGGGTCATGCCCGCGATGTGCGGGGTGAGGAGGGCGTTGGGCAGGCCGAACAGGGGTGAGGCGAAGGCGGCGTGCTCGTGGGCGAAGGTGTCGACGGCGGCGGCCGCGAGGGGGTGGGCGGGGTCGCGCAGGGCGTCGGCGAGCGCCCGTTCGTCGACGATGCCGCCGCGGGCGGTGTTGAGGAGGACCGATCCGGGGCGCAGCAGGGCGAGTTCGCGTCGGCCAATCAGTCCGCGCGTCTGCGGGGTGAGCGGGAGGTGCAGGGACACGACGTCGCTCGTGGCGAGGAGGGCGTCGAGGGACGGGACGTGCCGTACGGGTGGTGCGGCCGGACGGCGGGAGTGGGCCTGGACGGTCATGCCGAGGGCGGACGCCCGCGCGGCGAGCGCCGTGCCGATGAGGCCCAGGCCGGCGATGCCGAGGGTGAGTTCGGAGAGCTCGCGGGGTGGGGTGGTGGGTGCGCCCCAGGTGCCGCGGTGGGACCTCTCGTTGTGGGTGGCCAGGTCCCGGGTGAGGGTGAGCAGTTGGGCGAGGGCGAACTCGGTGACGGCGTTGGCGTTGGAGCCCGGGGTGTGGGTGACGGTCACGCCGTGACGGGTGGCGGCGGCGAGGTCCACGTGGTCGGTGCCGGCTCCGGCGCGGCCGATCACCCGTAGCGGGCGCGGACGTTCGGGGTCCGTCGCTTCGGCGAGGAAGGCCGCGCGCAGGGGCACGCCCGCGCGGGACTTGAGCGCGTCGAAGCCCGGGCCGTGGCGGAACGCGGCGGTGAGGGCCGCCTCGTCGAACGGGTCGAGGTCGGTGAACTCGATCCGGTCCGACCAGGCGGCCCGGGCGCCCGCGCGGTCCTCGACGCGCCGGAGGTTGAGCGTGACGGCCAGGCGGTGGCCGGTCAGGCGCTCCAGCTCGCGGTCGAGGAGCGGGCCGGGGGCGGCGTCGAGGAGGAGGACTCGGGGCTGGTCCATGGTGCGGGTGCGTGCCGTTCGGTCGGGTCGGCCGTCGGTCTCGGGCCGTCGGACCGATCATCCTGCCATTCGGCAGGCGATTCCATGGGTCGTCCCGCAGGCCAGTCGTAGGGCCGTCCCTCTGGCCATCTCTCAGGCCGTTGGTCGGGTCGTTCGTCAGGCCATCCAGAAGAAGACGGCCGTCATCCGGCGGTCCGCCAGTTCGGTGCCGTAGTAGGTGGTGGCGCTGTGGATGAGGTTGGCGTGGTAGAGGAGCAGCTGGTTGTAGCGGTTGGGGACGCGGACGTCCTCGGTGAAGTGGTCGGCGGGCACGTGGCGGGTGCCGAGCGCCTCCACCAGGTTGTTGTGCGGTGCGTTGACGAGGTTGCCGCCGAGCCGACCGCCGGGGAACTGCTGCCGGTAGAAGCTGGTGCCGGCGTCCTTGGGGGCGCCGGGGCTCAGGTAGAGCACCGCGGCGTAGCGGCAGAGCGCACGGGAGTCGGTGTGCGGCCGGGACTCCGACTCGCCGGCGCCGACGACCTGGACGCAGTTGTGGTTGAGCGTGCCGCCGCCCGGGGTGCTCTGGACCCAGAGCCGGGAGGCGCCGGTGGCCTTGCGGACCTGAGCCTCGACGCGGGCGAGCTCGCCGGGCTCCAGGCCGGGCATGGTGCGCAGGCCGGGCCAGGTCTCCGGGCGGTGCGGGTAGCCCTCGGTCCAGTCGTCGCGGGCCAGGACGCGCTCGCGGACGGCGTCCGGGTCGGGCAGGACGTTGTCCAGGACCCAGTAGTCCCGGCCGCGGGTGGGCTTGCGGTAGGGGAGGACCGGCAGGGCCGTCGGCCTGATGGGCTGTGGGGGCATGGGCCGACGATAGGGGCGGCGGGCGTCAACTTTCTGCCGTGAGCAGGTCAACCTTTCGTCAAGCGGCGATCGGGGTGCGGTCGTTGGGGCCGGTCGCGCGGGCGTGCCGGTCGTCGAGTCGGGTGGTGGGCCGGCAGGTGTGCGCGCCCTGCCTGCTTCGTGCTCACTCCTCGGCCCTCACGGCGTAGTCGCCGAGTGCGCCCTCCAGGCGGTCGAAGGCGCGGGCGGCGGACGGGCGGACGGCTGCCGCGATGGTCTCGTGGTCCTCTCCGGCCAGGGTGCGGCGGAACACCTCGGTGGAGACGGCCCGGGGGACGGCGGCCAGCAGCCCGGCGGCGACCCGGCTCTCGAAGTCGCCGGGTGCCACGCGGGCGGCCTCGGCCAGGGCGGTGGCGAGCGCCGTCTCGCTCTGCTCGTGCAGTTCGCGCAGCCGGGCGGTCAGCGCGGGGCTCTCGGTGATGGTGCGGGCGAAGGGCTCGCCGGAGAAGCCGAGCGCGGCGTCGTGCCGGTCGATCTCGGCCAGGCAGGCGCGGCGCAGCGCGGCGAGGGCGGACTCGCCGGGGGCGCGCTCGGCGACCGCCCGGGCGTGCCGGGCGACGATCTCGTCGTGCAGGTCGAGGAAGAGGTCCTCCTTGCGCGGGAAGTGGTTGGTGACGGTCATCTTGGCGACGCCGGCCGCCGTCGCGACCTCGGCGATGGTGGTCCGCTCGAAGCCCCGGTCGATGAAGAGCCTGGTCGCGGCGTGCGAGATCGCCTCGCGGGTGCGGCGCTTGTTGAGCTCGCGCAGGTTCGGGGTGGTGTCGGTCATGGGGGGAGCGTAGCGCAGTTCGCTGGGTCGAGCACAGAAATTATGCTTGACCTAATCACTGGGTTCGTCCTAAGTTCTTCCTCGGCGGCCGGAGAGGCCGTCGGACAGGTCCTCGGCCGCACGGCCGGGGGCGCGACTTCGAACCTCAGGGAGGGGCCATGACCGCGAAGGTCACCACGGTGAGGAGCGATTCGGCGATGGGGGAAGCGGTGGGGAGCGCGCTGGGGAAGGCGGAGTCGAGGGCGGACGCCCGGCGCGCGGGTGCCGGGCGGGAGTCGCTGCCGCCGGGCCTGATGAAGATGGGCGCGGTGCTCGCGCTCGGCCCGGTCCTCGCCCTGCTGGACACCACGATCGTCAACGTGGGCATCGACGCCGTCGCCCGCGACCTGCACAGTTCGATGGCGGCGGTCCAGTGGGTCTCAACCGGGTACCTGCTGGCGATAGCGCTGGTCATGCCGCTGTCCGGCTGGGCCGCCGGGCGGTTCGGCGCCCGGCGGGCGTGGCTGGCTTCGGTGGTGCTGTTCGTCCTCGGCTCCGCGCTGTGCGGGCTGTCGTGGTCGACGGGCAGCCTGATCGCCTTCCGGATCCTCCAGGGGATCGGCGGCGGGATGATCCAGCCCCTCGGCCAGACGATCATGGTGCAGGCGGCCGGGCCGTCCAGGATCGGGCGGGTGATGGGCACGCTGCTGCTCCCGATCAGCCTCGCACCGGTCCTCGGGCCGGTCCTCGGGGGTGTGCTGCTCGATCATCTGAGCTGGCGCTGGATGTTCCTGCTGAACGTCCCGGTCGGGCTGCTCACCGTGCTGCTGGCGCTCCGCCTGCTGCCGTCGGAGGGCGGTCGGTCACAGGCCCGCCCCCGGCTGGACGGCCTCGGCCTGGCGCTGCTCTCGCCCGGCCTGACGGGGCTGGTCTACGGGCTGTCGGTGCTCGGTGGCGGCGGCTGGGCCGGCCCGGCGGCGGCCGGGGCGGGGGCGCTGCTCCTCCTCGCGTACGGGTGGCACGCGCTGCGACCGGCCGGGGCCGTGCGCCGTGCGCCGCTGATCGACCTGCGGCTCTTCGCGCGGCGCGGCTTCGCGGTCGCGACGGCGAACTCCTTCCTCCAGGGCGCGGCGCTGTACAGCTCGATGTTCCTGGTGCCGCTCTACTACCAGCAGGTGGAGCACGCCGGCGCGGTGGAGGCCGGGCTGCTCCTGGCGCCGCAGGCGCTTGGCACGGCGGTCACCTCGCTGCTGGCGGGCCGGATAGCGGACCGGCTCGCACCGCGCCCGCTGATCCTGCTCGGCATCGCCTGCTCACTGGCCGGCACGCTCGCCTTCACCCGGCTCGGCGCGGGCGGCGGCCCGGCGGACTGGCTGCTGGCGGCCTCCCTGGCGCTGCGCGGCGTGGGCATGGGGATCATCCTCATACCGGGGATGGCGGCGGTCTACTCCAGCGTCGAGAAGGCCCAGGTGCCTGCCGCCGCGAGCGCGGTCAACGTGCTCAACCGGCTGGGCGGGGCGCTCGGCACAGCAGTGCTGACGCTGGTTCTCCAGCAGTCCCGGGCGGGGCACCCGGGCCACCCGGCCGCGGCCTTCGGCGACACCTTCTGGTGGGTGCTGGCCCTCTCCGCCCTCGCGATAGCCCCCGCCCTGCTGTACCCGGGCTCCCGCAAGCAGTCCTGACCGTTCCTCAGGGCCGACCACTCATACGATCTACCGACATCCAAGGAGGACCCATGTTCACCAAGTACCCCGGCGGACTCCGCCTGCTCACCGTCCACGCGCACCCCGACGACGAGTCCAGCAAGGGCGCTGCCACGCTCGTCCGGTACGCGGCCGAGGGCGTCGACGTCCTGGTGGCCACCTGCACCGGTGGCGAGCGCGGCTCCGTCCTCAATCCGGCGCTGGACCGGCCCGAGGTGCGGGCCGACCTCCCCCGGATCCGGCGCGAGGAGATGGCCGCCGCCCGCGAGATCCTCGGTGTACGCCAGCGGTTCCTCGGCTTCACGGACTCCGGGATGCCCGGGCCCGGCGAGGCGCTGCCCGAGGACTGCTTCGCGGCCCAGGAGTTGACGGTGGCCGCGGCCCCATTGGTCGCTCTGATCCGGGAGTACCGCCCGCACGTCGTGATCACGTACGACGAGACCGGCGGGTACCCGCACCCGGACCACGTGATGACGCACCGGGTCTCGGTCGAGGCCTTCGAGGCGGCTGCCGATCCGGACCGCTACCCGGAGGCGGGGGAGCCGTGGCGGGCGGCGAAGCTCTACTACCACCTGGCGCTTTCGAGGGCCTGGTTCCAGACCCTGCACGACGCCATGACGGAGCGGGGCGTCCCCTCGGCCATGGGCGAGTTGCTCGCCGGCTGGCCGGACACCCCGCCCGCGCTCGCGACCACCACGCGGATAGCGTGCGCCGAGCACTTCGCGGTCAGGGACGCCGCGATGCTCGCGCACGCCACCCAGGTCGAGCCCGGGGCGGCGTTCATGGCCCACCCACGGGACATCGAGCGCGAGGTCTGGCCGACGGAGGACTACCACCTCGCCCGGTCGAGCGTGCCCGCCGCGGCCGAGCTGCCGGAGACCGACCTGTTCGCGGGACTGCGATCGTGAGAGGAGACGGCGGATGCGCCGTTCAGCACTGGCCGTCCGCGAGGACGTAGTAGCCGGGGCCGGTCTGCCTCAGGGTGTGCGTGACGAAGATGTTCCAGAGGCCCATGCTCTGGCCCGAGCCGAGCGCGTAGGTGAGGCCGCCGCTCTGCGTGGCCCGGCCCGCCTGCACCTGGTCGTAGTTGTTGTCGGTGAAGCACTGCGGCGCGCTGCCGCTCGTACTCGCCGTCACCGCCGCCGACTTGGTGCCCTGGGTGCCCGAGGCGTCCACCGCTGCGACGGTGTAGGTGTACGAGGTGCCGGCGGCGAGCCCGGTGTCGGTGAAGGAGGTGCCGGTCGTGGTGCCGGCCGTCGCGCCGTCGCGGAACACCTGGTAGCTCGCTGCACCGCTGACAGGCTGCCAGGAGAGGGCGATCGAGTCCGGGCCGCCGGCGGAGGCGGTCAGCCCCGCCGGGGCCGGCAGGCCGGGGGTGGTGGGCCCGCCGCCGGTCAGGCCCCAGAACTGGGCCGTGTAGTAGGAGGAACAGATGGTGCTGAGGAAGTAACTGCCGCTAGCGCCGCACTGATCGGCGCCGGAGCCCGGGTCGACGGCGAGACCGTGCCCCATCCCGGCGACGGAGTACACCGCGACGGCGGGCCGGCCGCTCGGGTCGGCGTACAGCTCCTCGGTGGTGCCGGCCGGCAGGCTCCGGCTCGACGTCGGGCTCTGGGCGAGGCCCCAGACGTTCGTCCACTGGTCGCGCAGTTCGGTCGCGTTCACCGGCCGGACGACGGTGTCCGAGGTGCCCTGCCAGACCGCCACCCGCGGCCACGGACCCGAGTAACCCGGGTCCGCGGACCGGACCTTGTCGCCCCACTGGGCGGGGGTGAGGCCCTGGTCGCCGTTCTGGCAGCCGGAGGCGGCGCTCTGGGTGGTGGCGCAGTGCGCGGGGAGGCCGGAGTCGATCGCGCCGCCGGCGAACACGTCCGGGTAGTCGGCCAGCAGGTCGGCCGCCAGGCCGCCGCCGGCCGAGAGCCCGGTGACGAACACCCGGTGGCCGTCCGAGCCGTACAGCGACTCGGCCTTGGCCACCATCTGGGCCACCGACGCGGCCTCGCCCACGCCCCGCGCGTCCTTGGCCGCGTCGAACCAGCTGAAACAGGACAGGCTGTTGTTGGTGCTGCCGGTCTGCGGGAACACGACGGTGAAGCCGTACAGGTCGGCGAACTTGGCCCAGCCGGAGTGCTGGTAGTAGTCGGAGGCGGTCTGGAGACAGCCGTGCAGGGCGACCACGAGCGGCGCGCCGGTGGGCAGCCCGGCGGGGGTGTAGGTGTACATCGCGAGGTTGCCGGGGTTGGCGCCGAAACCGGCGACCTGCTGGAACGTCCCGTTCGGGGAATCGGCGGTCGCGGCGGGCGTGACGGTCCCGGCGGTTGCGGCGGCCATCGTGGTGGGGGAGGCGGCGGCGGTCCCGGCGACGAGCGTGTCGGCGGTGAGCGTCCCGGCGACGAGCGTGCCGGCGGTGAGCGTCCCGGCGGTCAGCAGAACGGCGGCTGACGTACGGGCGAGTGCGGCGATGGCGGACAACGGGGGCTCCTGGGTGGGGGAGGAGTCGACGTGGACGCCGTGCAGCGTGTCGCCTCCCGTGCCCGGGAGCCATGTGGCGGGCAACCGCCGTCCGCCGGCCCTGCATGGCGTGCACCGCCATCCCCGGGCGGCCGCTTCGGCGCCGACTCCCCAGTGCCCGGCGGCACTTGAGGGAAGCCCAGGAACAAGGCAGGTTGATCCCATGACGAATCAAGAGGTTGTGACCAATGAGCCGAAACCGCAGGTCAACGGGGAGCTGCGGACCCGCACCCACACGTGGACGGCCGGTCCGCCGCTCACCGCCTACGCGCACCTGACCGGCGAGGAGATCCTCCGGGAGATCGTCGCCGGCCGGATCCAGCCCTCGATCTGCAGCACGCTGGGCTTCCACCTCACCGAGGCCAAGCCGGGGTTCGCGGTGTTCGAGGGCGAGCCCGGTGACCACCTGTACAACCCGATGAACACCGTCCACGGAGGCTTCCTCGCCACCCTGCTCGACTCGGCCCTCGGCTGCGCCGTCCTGAGCCGCCTGCCCGCCGGACTCGGCTACACGACCACCCAGTTGAACGTCCACATGGTGCGCCCGGTGTTCGCCGACACGGGACTGCTGCGCTGCGAGGGCGAAGTGGTGCACCTCGGCCGGACGATGGCCACGGCCGAGGCCCGGGTGATCGGCGCGGAGAACGGCAAGCTGTACGCCCACGCCACCACCACCTGCGCGATCCTGGGCGGGCGCTCGACGGACTGAGCCGCGGGGCGGGACCGGATCGACGGGACCGGATCGAGGTGTCGAGGCCGCCCGATCCGGTCCGTGGGGGGCGGTGATGACGGTGGTGGCGGCGCGCCGCCACCTGCGTCCCGGAACGACTGCGGTGCGGGCGACGCGGGGGCGTCAGCCGCCGAGGCTGGTGTTGTTCTCGCCGTCGGTGCACACGATGCGGATGGTGAGGTTCGCGGGCCGGGGCTGCCCCTGCTGGCCGTCCGGCGGGCAGTCGTCCTTGCGGACGGCGACGATCCAGCCGGTGGCGTCGTCGTTGGGGTGGTTCTCCAGGACGTCGGTGGGGTGGCGGTCGAGCCTGCGGTTCTCGCCGGGGGTCACGCTGAACCCGCCGCCGTAGACGCTCTCGTCGGGCGGGCAGAGCAGCTCGTGCGGCTTGCCGTCGGCGCCGCCCTGGAGGGTGGGGCCGGTCACCGACTGCGGCGCGAGGATGCTCGACGTCGCCGACGCACTGCCGCTCGTGGCAGCGAGGACGACGACTCCCGTCACGAGGGTCATGGCGATCCTGGTCTTTCTGGGCACGGGTCACTCCTGAGGTGCGGGGGGTGGGGATCGCGGCCATTTCAGCACGGTGGTGTTGACCCGTCAGGCATTACGCACAGTGATGGTGTGTCGGCAGTCGATCATGGTATTGCTGTGGTGTCTGCTTACGAACGACTACCGAGCGTGCTGTACTGGCCGCGAATCGCCGTCATCCGTGCGGCTGCCCAGCAGCCCTGACCGACATGTCGCGAGGAGCCCCATGCCACCCAGAGCCTCATCCAGCACGTCATCCAGAACATCGTCCAGCACCCCGCTGGCCGCGCCCCCCAGGGCGTCCCGCCGGAGACTGCGGGCGGTGCTGGCGGCCAGTGCCGTCACCGTCGCGCTGTCGACCACCACGATCCTGACCTCGCCCGCACCGGTCGCCTCCGCCGTGACCGACCCCTTCGCCGGGAACCGCGCGCTGCGCATCACCGACGAGCAGGTGCAGGCCGAGGTCAGGGCCGACGAGGTGGCCGCGTTCGGCCGCCCGGCCGCCGAAGGCATGGCGCGGGACCGGGTCGGCCTGCGCGCCGTCCAGACCGGCTACCCGCAGACCACCCGCACCAACCGCTTCAACATGCTGACCGCCACCCAGGCGCAGACCAACGCGACCTTCGACCCGGCGCAGTTCGGGCAGTTCAAGCAGTACATCCCCTCGCCCGAGTACGGGGACCACATCGCCCTGCTGCCCACCGGCAAGGTGCTGATCTTCTCCTTCGAGGCCGTCGAGGAGAACCCCCAGAAGGAGACCGCGCCCACCGACGTGATCGGCCGCCAGAACGCGGGCCGCGCCTACCTGTGGACGCCGCCCGCGAACGACACCGACCCGGGCACCTTCAAGTCCGTCCCGCCGCCGGACGTCAACATGCCGGACGGCCTGGACGAGCGGCGCCCCGCGCCGTTCTTCTGTGCCGGCCACTCCTATCTGCCCAACGGCATGGTCGGCGTCTTCGGCGGCAACCTCGGCGGCAACGGCGGCACCGGCGCCAAGCTCGCTTTGGTCTTCGACCCGTGGACCGAGACCTGGCACCAGGAACAGGACATGTCGGTCGGCCGCTGGTACCCGTCGGTGGTCACCGGGGCCGACGGCCGGCAGACCATCATGTCCGGCCAGTCCGAACTCGGCTTCGGCACCCCGACGCCGGTCATCGAACGCTTCCCGGCCAAGGGGATCGACGTCTCCTACGGCAAGTCGAGCGTCCCCGACGGCGTCGCGCTGGACCAGTGGAAGGCCGACGCGCCCTACCGGATGGACTACCCGCACCTGTTCTCGCTGCGGGACGGCCGGATCTACGGCTTCGGCCGCAGCTCCGACCAGCAGTTCGTCTTCGACCCGGCGAACGAGACCCGCGACACGCTGCCCAACCGCCCCGACGGCTTCTCCCGCCTGTACGGCTCGGCCGTCGCCCTGCCCAACGGCCAGAACGGTCCGGACTCGGTGCTCGTCCTCGGCGGCAACCACAAGGACCCGAACACCTTCAAGTTCTCCGGCGGCCAGTGGACCAAGGAGAAGCCGAGGAACCTCGGCCGCGCCCAGGACGACACGCTCATCTTCCCCAACGGCAATCTGTTCACCGTCAACGGCGCCGTCGGCATCCGCGACTACGGCCTCGGCGACTACAACCCGAACGTCCCAGACGACCGGTTCCGCCAGGTCGAACTGCGGGACGCCGACGGCAACTGGGCCCTCGGTCCGAAGCAGCGGCTGCCGCGCGGCTACCACTCCAACGCGGTGGTCCTGCCGGACGGCCGGATCATGGTCACCGGCGACGAGCTCCAGCAGATCGCCAACAACCCGGACATCAAGTCCGGCAACAACGGCACCATCGAGATCTACGAGCCGCCGTACCTGCACCAGCCCGGCGGCCGGCCGGACATCAGGACCGCGCCGACCGACCCGGTGGGCTACAACACCACGTTCCGGATCAACACCAACTCGCCGACCCAGGCCGCCCGCGCCGTCCTGCTCGCGCCCATCACCTCCACCCACTCGGTGGACACCAGCCAGCGCCGCCTCGAGCTCAAGCTGGTGAGCCGCGCGGGCAGCCAGCTCGTGTTCCAGAGCCCGGCCTCGGCCGCGGACGCCCCGCCCGGCTGGTACATGATCTTCCTGCTCAACGACGCCGGGGTGCCCAGCGTGGCGAAGTGGATCCAGCTGACCCCGAACGCCTGACCCCCCACCCCTGATGGAGCGAACGAACGGATCAACCCCATGGCCGATTTGAGCCTGCGTCAAGACACCGAAATCCAGGGCGACATCCTCGCCGGATTCAAGAAGGACCACATGACCCTGCTGCTCCTCCAGTTCAGCGACGCCTCGGCGGCGCGGGGCTGGCTGGAGAAGACCACCCCCAAGATCGCGACCACCCAGGAGGTCGCCCGGTTCAACGAGACCTACAGCGAAGCCCGTCAGGCCTCCGGCGGCAGCGACCCGACGGCGCTCAAGGCCACCTGGCTGGGCCTCAGCTTCACGTACCAGGGCCTGCAGTTCGTCACCGGTCAGCCGGACCTCCTGCAGAAGGAGGCCAGGACCGGCGACACGCTGGAGGCCTTCATCCAGGGCCCGGCCGACCAGGCGCGGTCGGTCGCCCTCGGCGACACCGACGACAACGACCCCAAGCGCTGGCTGTTCGGCTGCGCCACCAAGCCCGTCGTCCACGCGGTGCTCACCATCGCCTCCGACACCGCCGAGGGCCTCGACAGTGCGGTGAAGGAACAGAAGCAGGCCGCCGGCCTGGCCGGCGCGGTCGTCGTCTACGAGCAGGAGGGCCGGCACCTCGAGGGCGACAAGAAGGGCAAGGAGCACTTCGGCTTCAAGGACGGCGTCAGCGAACCGGAGGTCGAGGGCTTCGACGAGCCGGACCCCAACCGGTTCACCGGCCAGGGCTCCGAGAAGGTCTTCTACTCGAAGAAGCACCCCGGCACCCGGATCATCCCGGCCGGCGAGTTCGTCATCGGGAAGAAGCTCGCCGCGACGCACGCCCAGGACACCGCCGCCGTCAAGACCATCCCCGCCTGGATGCACAACGGCTCCTTCCAGGTGGTGCGCCGCCTGGAGCAGGACGTCGCCGGCTGGTGGATGCAGGTCGACACCCAGCTGCGCCGGCTGAAGGATCTCAACGCGGTGCCGAAGGACGCCCGGCGGGACTGGTTCGCCGCCCGCCTGGTGGGCCGTTGGCGCAACGGTGCGCCGGTGTGCAAGTACCCCGACCAGCAGCCGAGCAATCCGGCCGCCGGATCGGACAACGACTTCAAGTACCTGGGCGACCCGGAGGACCCGGACGGCCTGATCACCCCGCTCTTCTCGCACCTGCGCAAGACCAACCCCAGGGCCGGGCTGGTCGACGGCGTGCCGGTCGACGAGTCCTTCATCGACGCCCGCCGGATCATGCGCCGCGGCGCCCCCTACGGGAAGCCCTTCGACCCGACCAGCGACGTCCCCGAGTTCGGCCCCGACGCCCAGCGCGGCCTGCTCTTCGTCTGCTACCAGTCCGACCTGGTAGCCCAGTTCGAGTTCATCCAGGCCAACTGGATCAACGATCCCGACTTCCCGCCGGGCCGCAAGACCAAGCCCGGCCCGGACCCGCTGGTCAGCGGCCAGCTCGAAACCGTGAACGACGGCCGGGTCGCCTGGGAGGGGCAGTCCCCGTCGGGCGACCGGGAGACCTCCGTGCTGGACTTCCGGCCGTTCGTCCAGACCCGAGGTGCGCTCTACTGCTTCACCCCGTCCATCACCACGCTGCGCCGGCTCGCCCAGGGCCGCCTCACCGGCGAGCTCGTCGACGAGGGCAAACAGCCGGTCGTGGCGCAGAACCTGCCGATGGACAGCGTCCTGCCCGTGCCCGACGCGGCCGGCCGCTACTGGACGTTCCAGCAGGGCACGATCCGTCTGATCGCCGTCGGCGGCGCCGAGACCGGCCGGCTCACCACCGGCACGGTCGACGACCGCACCGGGGTCGTGATCAGGGAGGTCGGGCCGTACTCGTCGTGGCCCGCGCTGAGCGGCGTCACGCAGATCGACACCATCCTGCCGGTGTTCGACCAGCAGGGCACCAACGGGAAGTGCGACTACTGGGTCTTCCACACCGTGGGCGGCAACCAGGTCTACCGCTACATCTCGATCGGCGCCTCCGAGCCGTACACCAGCCAGGCGGTGACCGAGGACCGGCCGGTGAGCGGGTGGAACTCGTTCGGCGGGACGACTCCCGTCACGCACGTGGACGCCTTCCTGCCCGTCCCCGACATGCGGCCGGCCGGCGACGGTTCGCACTGGTACTGGATGTTCCACAGCACCCCGGTGGGCCAGCGCCACCGGATGATCTCGATCAGCCGCTCCGGCCGGGCCTACCCGGACCGGCTCCAGCGGGACGACCGGCAGCTCGGCGCCTGGCGCTCGCTGGAGGGCGTCACGCGGGTGGACGCGTTCCTGGCCGTCCCCGGCCGGGACGACCCGGCCGGCGGCCAGCACTGGTACTGGGTGTTCCACCAGGACAAGTACCGCGTGATCATGGTCAACCACGGTGGCAACCACCAGGACGACCTGCTGCGCGAGGACCGGCCGACCGCGGTCTGGTGCCGCCGGCCGTAGCCCTACGGGAGGAACGGGTCCCGGCCGTCGATGGCGGCCGGGGCCCGTTCGACGTGCGGAGTCGGAGCGCAGCGTCAGAGCGAGGCGAGGAACCTGCACAGCGCGAAGATCAGGACGGCCGGGGCGTAGGCGAGCATGCCTCGTGTCGTGGGGATCAGAAGCCGGTGCTCCATCCGAAGGCCGTGCCGAGCGAGGCGTAGCCGACGCAGAGGGCCAGCCAGGTGCCGAGGGCCGCGGTGACGGCCGCGGTGAGGCGGCCGGCGCGGGAGCGGGCCCGCTTCGGGCGGCGGAGGTGGCGGATGCCGTGGGCCAGGGTGAGCAGGCCGACGGCGGCGAGGGCGTACGCGCCGACGGGGCTGGCGTTGTGGCTTTACGTTCGGACATCGTACGGGCCGCGCGCCCAGTGCGGTGCCGGGCGTTGCAAGGCGGTGGACCTATCCGGTCGCGGGGCTAGCGCAGTTCCGGGGGGAGCAGGGTGGCGAGGCCGTCGAGGATGCGTTGGACGCAGAACTCGAAGCGGGCGTCCATGTCGGGTTCGGTGAGGTCGTCGGCGAGTTCGACCAGGGTGGGGAACTCGTCGGCGGGCAGGGTGCGGAAGAGGTCGGCGGCGGCGTCCACGGCGTCGCGGCGGCTGGTGCCCATGGCCTCGGCGGCGGAGATGGGGGCCTGCTCCTGGAGGACGAAGCCCTGGACGAAGGTCCCGAGCAGGTAGGTGACCATCGCGGCGTCCGCGTTGGAGAAGCCGGCCGCGCGGAGGCGGTCCAGCTGGTCCTCCAGGATTGCGAGCATGTGCGGGCCCAGGCCCATGCGTCCGGCCACGACCTTGGCGGCGTCGCGGTTGTCGAGCAGCAGTCGACGGTGGCGCAGGCAGTACCCGTGGAGCTGCTCGCGCCAGCCGCCCGCGCGGGGCGGCGGTTCGGCCTTGGCCATGATCGCGTCGTTGAGGAGGTCGATCAGCTCCTCCTTGTTGCGCACGTGCCAGTACAGCGACGCGGCCTTCACGCCGACCTCGGCGGCGACCTTGCGCATCGACAGCCCCGCGAGGCCGTCCCGCTCCAGGACCTTCAGTGCCGCCTGCGCCAGCGCTTCCCTGGTCAGCGCCGGTGTGGCGCCCTCGTTCTCCGGCATGGGTGTGTGGACGCCTCCTGTGGTCGGACCGTTCCGCGCGGGGTCCTCACGATATCCCGCTTGCAATCTAACGGTGTTAGGGGCACTCTGGGCGTGCCATTGAGATCCCTAACGTTGTTAGGGGTGGAAATCCGGAGGGGAGTCCGATGGATCGGATGAAGGAGCCGGGCGCGCGGCGCAAGCGGCTCGCGCTCTTGACGCTCTGCGTCACCATGTTCATGTCCATGCTCGACAACGTCATCGTCAACAACGCGCTGCCGCGGATCGGGCAGGACCTCGAAGCCGGCATCAGCGGCCTCCAGTGGGTCGCGGAGGGCTACAGCCTCGTCTACGCCGCGCTCGTCCTCACCGGCGGCGCGCTCGGCGACCGCTACGGCCGCACCCGGGTGTTCCGGCTCGGCCTCGCGCTGTTCACCGCCGGCTCCGCCGCCGCCGCGCTCGCCGGGACGATCGAACTGCTCGTCGCCGCCCGGATGCTGCAGGGCGTCGGCGCCGCGCTGCTCACCCCGGGCAGCCTCGCCATCCTGCGCACGGTCTTCACCGAGGAGCGCGAGCGGGCCAGGGCGATCGGCACGTGGTCCGGCGTCTCCGCGCTCGGCCTGTCGGTCGGCCCGGTGCTCGGCGGCCCGATGGTCGAACACCTCGGCTGGGCCAGCGTGTTCTGGATCAACGTGCCGATCGGCGTGGCCGGGCTCGTGCTCGCCGCCCGGGTGCTCCCCGACATCGCCCCGCGCCCCCGGCGGATCGACCTCGGCGGCCTCGTCCTGTCCGCGGCCGGCCTCGGAGCGCTCGTCTACGGGCTGATCGAGGGGCCCTCGCGCGGCTGGACCGACCCCCGCGTGCTCGCCTGCGGCGCCGCCGCGGCCGTGCTGCTCGCCGCCTTCCTGGTGCTCGAACTGCGCGTGGCGGAGCCGATGCTGGAGCTGCGGCTGTTCCGCGACGGCGCGCTGAACGGCGCGCTGCTCAGCGGCTTCATGGTCAGCTTCGGGATGTTCGGCGCGCTGTTCTTCCTGCCGCTGCTGATGCAGGGCGTGCTCGGCTGGGCCCCCTCGGACGCGGGCTACGCGGGGCTGCCGATGACCGCGATGATCGTCTTCGCGGCGCCGCTCTCCAGCCGTCTGACCAGCGGATACGGACCGCGGCTGCCGCTGGTGCTCGGCGTCTCGCTGTGCGCGGTGGGCCTGTTCGGACTGTCCTTCCATGGTGAACACGCCCACTACGTCGAGTACCTGTGGACGCTGTTCACGATGGGCCTCGGCATGGGGATGACGTTCACCCCGGTGTCGATCGCCGTCATGCAACGGGTGTCCCCGGCCCAGACCGGGATGGCCTCGGCGACCATCAACACGCTCCGCGAGCTTGGCGGCGTCCTCGGGATCGCGGTGCTCGGCGCGGTCCTGACGAACCGGATGACCGACACCCTCACCGCCTCGCTGCACCGGCTAGGCGTCCCGGTCGGCGCCGTCGGCTCGATCGCGGACGCGCCCGCCGGCGCGGCCGGACACGGCGCGGGGATGGACGGCGCCCTCCCCGAACCGGTCCGCGCGGCGGTGGACGGCGCCTTCGTCGACGGCGTCCAC